>JBEION010000019.1:0-10980 GCA_040377565.1 Candidatus Nanopelagicales bacterium
AGCGCATCTGCGCGCTGGGCGGCTGTGGTGCGACGAGCCGCATGGCGTGATTCCCAGGCTGCCGCTACAGCTTCTTCAACCTGTGCCGCACTTGGTACGTAGTACTGGCCAACAACTTTTCCGTCACCTGGGTGAATTACGTCTGCAACGACGTCGCTAGTGGCAGGCTTTCCGGCAATCCAAAATGGGTAAATAGCGCTCATATCCTCATACGTTACGCCCATATCTGCCCTTCCACTAACTGCGGGTCAGGCCTGCCTAGGGCCGACTTGTCAGAATCTGTCTCGGGTCTAACATTGTGTGCATGACTGCTACAAATATCTCAGCCCCTGTAAATGACATCGCCCAAGAGCGAAACCTGGTAACCGCTATTCCCGGACCAAAATCCGTGGCAATGCAAGCCCGTCGCCTAAGCGCGGTTAGTGGCGGTGTAGGAACTGCCCTACCTATCTATATCGAGCGTGCCGCAGGTGGCATCGTCGTTGACATTGACGGCAACTCCCTAATCGACATGGGTTCTGGCATTGCAGTTACTGGTGTTGGTAACGCAGCTGAAGATGTTGTGACTCGGGTTCAAGAGCAGGTCGCGAGATTCACACATACTTGCTTTACGGTTACGCCCTACGAAGGTTATGTAGAAGTATGCGAAGCGCTTAACCGTTTAACTCCTGGAGATCACGAAAAGCGTTCGGCGCTATTCAATTCCGGTGCGGAAGCAGTAGAAAACGCCGTCAAGGTTGCTCGCTCTTACACAAAGCGTCAGATGGTTGTGGTTTTTGAACATGGTTACCACGGTCGCACCAACTTAACCATGGGAATGACTGCCAAGAACATTCCATACAAGCAGGGCTTTGGACCATTTGCTCCAGAAATTTACCGGATGCCAATGTCTAATCCTTCGCACGATGGCCTAACAGGTGCTGAAGCTGCTGCGCACGCGATCAGCAAGATGAACAAGGAACTTGGCGCAGACAACATTGCTGCGATTGTGATTGAACCAATTCAAGGTGAAGGTGGCTTCGTAGTTCCAGCTGTTGGTTTCCTACCAGAACTAGTTAAGTTCTCTAAGGACAACGGAATCGTATTTATAGCCGATGAAGTTCAGACTGGCTTCTGCCGCACTGGACAATGGTTTGCTTCTGAGCATGAAGGCATTGTTCCGGACATGATCATCACTGCTAAAGGCATTGCTGGTGGTCTTCCACTATCTGCAATTACTGGCCGCGCCGAAATCATGGATTCCGTAGAAGCCGGTGGCCTTGGTGGAACTTATGCAGGTAGCCCGATCGCATGTGCTGCTGCACTTGGATCTATTGCTGTCATGGAACGCGAAGATCTAAACGCAAAAGCTCGTCGCATCGAAGAAATCATGAAACCAAGATTGCAAAAGATTGCTGACGATACTGGAGTTATCTGCGATGTTCGTGGTCGTGGCGCAATGGTTGCTGTGGAAATTGTCAAGAAGGGTTCTATGGAGCCTGATGCTGAAATGACAAACAAAGTTGCTAAGGCTTGCCATGTAAATGGTGTTCTTGTTCTTACAGCTGGTACCTACGGAAACGTTCTTCGCTTCCTGCCGCCAATGGTTATGTCTGAGCACTTACTTGAAGATGCCCTAACAATCATTGAACAGCAATTCAAAGAAGCAACTGCCTAATCGACATGACTGCGCAAACTGAGCATGCCTCAGTAAAGCGAGTTCGCACTGAACTTGAAAGTCATGGTGTTACAACCGAGATTAGACATTTAGCGGATACGGCCAGGACTGCAGTTGACGCAGCCAATGTCCTTGAAGTTGAAGTTGGACAGATCGCTTCCTCAATTGTTTTCAAAATAGATACTGACCAAGGTGAACGACCGCTCCTTGTTGTTACATCTGGCCGACACCGAGTTGATACCGCAATGGTGGCATCGGCTCTTGGGGTTCCAAAGCTGGGTCGAGCTGATGCTGATTTCGTTAGGTTATGGAGTGGCTTTGCAATTGGCGGCGTCTCCCCCATTGGTTGGCTGCATGATGGTGAAGTCTTTCAACCCCAAACAATTGTTGACACCGCACTTAGTGAATACGCAGTGGTTTGGGGTGCTTGCGGACATACCCATGTAGTTTGCAGCCTTGACTTTGATTCCCTGTTGAAGATTACTGCTGGGACAGCACTTACTGTCGCAGCGGACTAAAGTCTTAAGTGTGTTTGTTCGCCTAGATATCACGCGAGTTAAAAGCCGTCATATTCTGATTGCCTTCTCGCTCATGGCGCGACAGCGTCTGTCGATGCGCAAGTTGCCGGGGCTAACTTTTTACAAATTAATGGGCACTGGATCAGGTAAAACCTTTACAGTGCGCGATGCAGACTTAAACCATTGGTGCGTCTTGTCAGTTTGGGAATCTCAGGAAGACTCATTGGCTTACTTAACTAGCAAACCCGCTAGGCAATGGCGAAAGATTGCCCTAACTGAGGCCAACATTGAGCTTGAACCACTGTCTGCAAAAGGTACTTGGGCAAAAAAGTCACCGTTTGGTAATCCAGTTCCCGAAAAATGGGATGGGCTAACAGCTGCACTTACTCGCGCGTCAATCAAACCTAGATGGTGGCGTGAGTTCTGGCGCAGTGTGCCACCGGTCTCAGCGGATTTGAACTCAACAGCAGGATTGATTACCAGTCTAGGTATTGGCGAAGCCCCAATCGGATTACAAGGAACTTTCAGTATTTGGGAAACCAACGAAAGCATTACTGCTTTTTCCAGCAAACAAAAACCGCATTCGGCAGTAATTGCACGAACGCATGAAACTGGCTGGTACTCCGAAGAACTATTTGCCAGATTTAAGGTTAAGAAATTGTCGGGAACTTTTGCTGGTCTAGATTTATCTAAGTTAGGCAAGTGAGTAGCAACATGTCTAACCTTAAATTGCCAACTAACCGTCTCTTGGCTTTAGCAATAGTTGCAGCAAGCACCACAGTGCTGGCAAATATTCTTTGGGCGCTTGTATCAGGTGGAGCACGCGATGCTTTAACGATCACTGGAGTTTTGGCATTTGCTGCGGCGTCAGGCTTACATGCTTATGTGGCGTATGGTCGGGAATTTCTAGTTAAGTTCTTAATGATCGCTCTTCTGGCCACTTTGGTCATTGAAGTTCTTGGCGTAGCAACTGGATTTCCATTTGGTACATATGAATACGATCCCGAGCGTCTTGGAATTTCAGTACTAGGAGTTCCGCTGTTAATTCCATTTGCCTGGTTCATGATGCTCTACCCATCGTGGTTGATTTCTCGTGATCTGTTTAAATCCAGACTCTTAACCATTCCTACGGCTGCACTTCTTATGTCTACCTGGGATCTGTACCTGGATCCTCAAATGGTCAATGAAGGTTATTGGGTTTGGTTTGTAGATGGAATCGCAACTAAAGACATTCCACTAACGAACTTTCTTGGCTGGTTTTTATCAACCGCAGTGATATTTACTTTGCTTTCCGTTGCCCTAAAACCAAAGCAATCTGAAATTTCTAACGCAACGCCATACGCGCTTGTGCTCTGGGTGTGGCTCGGCAGCTTCTTGGTGAACATAGTTCCAGTTTCCCCATTTTTTAATCAACCTGTTGTCGCCATAACCGGGTTTATCGGAATGGGAATTGTTCTGATTCCATGGTCGTGGATGCTATGGCAACGACGTTAATCATTGTTGCAGTAGGTATCTCATTACTGCTCACCGTTAATTCAGTTATCAATCACTTTGCTTTGATTCGACCAAAGCCAGCTCGCATTGCCTCACGAGTTGCAATTCTGATTCCAGCTCGTGATGAAGAAAACTCAATCACTTCCGCAGTGCAAAGCGTGCTCAATCAGGAGTTACTAGATCAGTTTGAAGTTGTGGTCTTGAATGACGGTTCAACTGATGCCACAGCCGAAAAGTTATCAACATTGACGCATCCCAAGTTACGGGTGATCAATGGCGATTCCGAGTTACCTCAGGGCTGGTTGGGTAAGAACTGGGCTTGCCATCGACTTTCCGAAAGTGTTGATGCTGACTTCTTAGTTTTTATCGATAGTGATGTGACTCTGGAACCATTGGCGGTAGCAAGTGCAATTAACGCGCTTACCGAGAACAATCTTCACTTAGTCAGCCCTTATCCCCGGCAGCTGGCCCCAACATTGCTAGCGCGAATTGTGCAGCCATTGTTGCAGTGGTCATGGCTGACGACCGTGCCATTGCGAACTACTCGGCTATCACTTCGACCGAGCTTGGCTGTGGCTAACGGTCAATTTCTAGTCTGTAGAGCAGATTCATATGTAGCCAGTGGTGGCCATAAGGAAATCAAAAGCGAAGTCCTTGATGACATTGAATTACTTCGATCATTTTATCGAAATGGATTCACTGGTTGTGTAATTGATGGATCTAACATTGCAACCTGCAAAATGTATGAAACCAACCAGGACTTGATCTCTGGATACGCAAAGAGTCTTTGGAATGCATTCGGCGGACCGATCGGTTCGCTATTTGTAAACACCTTCTTCTTATTCGTTTACATATTTCCGCTCACCGGATTGTTTACTGGGCAAATACCACTAGCTCTCCTGGGTCTAATTAGTGGCATTGTGGGTCGCCTGGTTAGCGCAAAAACTTCAAGTGGCAGATTGTTGCCTGATTCCTTGCTTCATCCAATATCAATCCTGGCTTTTAGCCTGCTCAATTTGGTTTCATGGTGGCGGCATCTAATGGGAACTAACACTTGGAAATCCAGGGACCTAAAGTAGGGCTGTGGCAAACATCATCGTTATCGGCGCCGGCATGGGTGGCATGGCTTGTGCGGCCAGACTTGCCAGCAAAGGTCACTCCGTCCAAGTTCTGGAACATAACGAAACCTGGGGCGGCAAACTCGGTTCGGTAGAACATGGCGGCTACAAGTTTGATACTGGGCCAAGTTTGTTAACACTTCCTGCGGTTTACCGAGATCTGTTTCTAAAAACTGGCGCAGCCCTGGAAGATTCCATCGAAATTGTCGATTTGGAAACCGCATTCCGATATCAGTTTGCTGACGGCACCATTTTGAAGATGCCAGGTACTGGGATTGGACGATGTGCTGAAGCAATCGGCGACAGCTTGGGCGGCAATAGTGCCGATCAATGGCGAGCGTTCATGCGACGAGCCGCTCAAATGTGGTCAGTTACTAGAAAGCCGTTTTTGGAATCTGAACTCCATGGCTTAAAGAGTTTGCTGGCTTTGTCGTGGCGCCTAAATGACATTAAGACGATTGCGCCGACAAAAACCCTGCGTGACATGGCTAACCACTACTTGGACGATCCACGTTTGATTACTTTGGTTGATCGCTATGCCACTTACACCGGTTCAGATCCGCGGCAAGCACCAGCGGCACTTGCAACAGTTCCTTACATTGAGCAAATGTTTGGTGCCTATCACGTGAGCGGCGGACTTCGAGAACTTGGCCGCGCACTATTTGAGCGCGCTACCGCCATTGGAGTGAAGTTTGAGTTTGGTTGCACCGTGGCAAACATTGCAACTGAGCCAAAAGTTTCCGGAGTGACCCTTGCAGATGGCCGGTTTATCTCTGCCGACATTGTTGTAGCAAATGCAGATGCATCAAACGTTTACCAACACTTACTAAGTCCATCAGCGCAACAACAAACCTCTTCAGCCAGGAAGTCACTTGCAAAGGCAACTCCGTCGCTTTCTGGCTTTGTGATTTTGCAAGCTATGTCAGGTAAAACTGCAGACTTTGAACACCACAACGTATTCTTTCCAGAAAATTACGATGATGAATTTGATTCTGTTTTTGGAATTGGCAAGAAGCCATCTCCTGTTGCCGATCCGACTATTTACATCTGCTCCCCTAACGACTCAAAGATGACGCCAGCTGAAAACGAATCTTGGTTTATGTTGATTAATGCGCCGCGCCACGATCCAGCTAATGGTGTTGATTGGGCAAATTCAGAACTTACAGCGTCGTACACCAATCAAATTCTTTCCACACTTTCAAAGCGTGGAGTCCAAACAAGTGAACGAATCACCTGGCAACAAACCATTACTCCGGCTGAGCTCGAGCAAAACACTTTGGCACCTGGCGGGGCAATTTATGGCACATCAAGTAACGGCATGCGATCTGCTTTTCTTCGCCCTGAGAACGTAACAAAGATTCCAAATTTGTATCTTGTCGGAGGCTCATCTCATCCCGGCGGAGGCTTGCCATTGGTTGGAATGTCAGCAGAGATAGTTGCCAGACATATTGGTCGAGCCTAACTTCTATCTATTTCTTTAATTGCTTTCGATAAACCCGAAGCAGCATTGCAAAACTTATTAAGCCAAGAGAAATCCAAACTAAAGTTGCGATGTTTGCCAACTGGATGACTTTCTCAGGGAGCAAGCCCGCCGCAAATAGGAACATTACGCCAAGTGCAATCCGAGTTGGCTTCTCCGCAGGTGTAATAACTCCAACTTCGCGATATCCAATTCCACTTGCTTTAGCTCGCATGTATTCATGAACTAATGCGATCGACATGGCTAGCACTGCTAGTTCAACTGGTGCACCCAACACAATCAATAAAATGCCGATTCCGACATCGATCAATCGATCCACAATGCCGTCTAAAAACGCACCCCAAGAACTAGTTTTTGAAGTTCTAACAGCGACCATGCCATCAAAACTGTCGACTAATCCGACAACCAGCACGGTAATGCTGGCAAGGAAATAGTTTCGATTTGGCGACGATGCAAAATATATTGCAGCACCCATTAGTACTGGCCCAAATGCCGTAATCAGGTTTGGATTGAACTTCGTTAATGGCGTTGATAGGAAGAATGCGATCCGAAGCCAAACTCGAACCAAGCCCTTTGGACTCTGGGTGCCATGAAGCTGCGCCCAGGCGACCAAATACTCGGCAAACGTCATGTGACCATTGTTGTACCTAACCTAAAGTGCAAGAACTGGACCCAACCAATACCCTGAACTAGTGGGAATTAATCCGTTAGATGCCAACGATCTGCGCGTGCGCATTCAGGCCAATCTTGATGCTTTTGTGGCAGATCACAGATCGTTAATGGCAGCAGTTTCCCCGGATACCCTGCCCCTACTTGATTCACTTGAAGGACTTTTGGTTGGCGGCAAGCGGTTACGCCCAGCTTTTGCCTATTGGGGCTTTCAGGCCGCTGGTGGTCAGGATTCAGCTGAAGTTCTACGGGCCTGCGCAAGTTTAGAATTCTTGCAAGCCTGCGCACTGATCCATGACGATGTTATGGATGCAAGCGACACCCGACGGGGCAAACCAGCAATCCACAAACAGTTTGAAGCGCTACACAATACAAATGATTGGAATGGTTCCGCCAAACTATTTGGTGAAGGTTCAGCCATTTTAGTTGGCGACTTGGCATTGTCTTGGGCCGACGAAATGTTGCTTACTAGTGGTCTAAGTAATGATCAACTTCTACGCGCTAAAACTATTTACGACATCATGCGAACTGAGCTTATGAGCGGGCAGTACCTAGACCTGCTTGAGCAAGTGCGTGGTGGCATAACTCATGAACGAGCCGAAACTGTAATTCGTTTCAAAAGCGCAAAATACACAATCGAGCGACCTTTACATCTAGGCGCAGCAATTGCTGGCGCTAATCCAGAACTAAATCAAGTCCTAAGTGATTACGGATTAGCACTTGGCGAGGCGTTCCAGTTGCGAGATGACTTGCTGGGAGTTTTTGGCGACAGTTCAGTAACTGGAAAACCAGCTGGAGATGACTTGCGCGAGGGCAAGCAAACAATGCTCATTGCTTTCGCTAACACAAATGCCAATGTTGAAGATAAGAAATACCTATCTGAAAACCTAGGTGATCCAGATATATCCAGCGAAACCATCACAAAACTCCAGGGCATTCTTATAAGTTGCGGTGCCCAAGACTTTGTTGAGAATCGAATTTCGGATTACCTAGCGAAGTCACTATCGGCACTTGATTCGTTAGCAAGCGCGTCTGAATCTAAATCTGCATTAACTGAACTTGCGATTCTCGCTACTAAACGGACGGCATAAACATGAGTAACTTTTCAAGATGGATTCCTGGCTCGCCACGGACCGTAACTGGAAAAACCGATGATGTAGTAATTGTTGGGGCCGGACTTGCAGGCCTTTCTGCTGCCATGCGCTTGGCTGGTGCTGGTCGCAACGTAACTGTCATCGAGCGCGAAAGCATTCCAGGTGGCAGAGCTGGGCGAATTAGCGACCGCGGCTTTGAATTCGATACCGGTCCAACTGTTTTGACTATGCCAGATTTGATTGCTGATGCTTTTGATTGCCTTGGCGAAAATATGAATGACTGGCTGACATTAGAACCAGTTGCTCCTCTTTATCGAGCTTTCTATCAAGATGGCAGCGTATTGGATGTTCACTCTGATACCGCTGCGATGGCTGCTGAGATTGAAAAAGTCATTGGTGCCAGTGAGGCAGACGGCTACTTAAAGTATGTGGACTTTGTTACCGATCTATATAAGTACGAAATGAAGAATTTCATTGATCGAAATATCGACTCGCCATTGGATCTATTGTCAATGGATTTAGTTCGATTGATAAAGCTCGGTGGGTTTAGAAAGCTAGCGCCAAAAGTTGGTCAATACCTCAAAGACGATCGCACTCAGCGAGTGTTCTCGTTTCAATCAATGTATGCCGGATTGTCACCTTATGATGCGTTGGCAATTTATGCAGTAATCGCATACATGGATTCAGTTGCTGGAGTCTTTGCCCCTAAGGGTGGCATGCATGCCCTGCCAGTTGCGATGGCTAAAGCTGCAGCAAAGCATGGCGTTACATTCAAGTACGACACCGAAGTAACAAAAGTTCGAATGAACGGCAATCGTGCCACGGGTGTTGAAACTAGTACTGGTGAGTTTTTCGCAGCAGATGTTGTCGTACTAAATCCAGATCTACCTGTTGCATACCGCGACTTACTAGGTAAAGAACCGTGGAGTGTTAAGCGACTTAAGTATTCACCGTCTTGCTACTTGTTACTTGCTGGTTCATCGGCAAAGTATGACCACATTGCACATCACAATATTCACTTTGGTCATAGTTGGGCTGGCGTCTTTGAGGAATTGATTGACAAGAAGCAGTTGATGTCAGATCCGAGTGTTCTCGTCACTAATCCAACTTATAGTGATCCAGGCTTAGCGCCAGATGGCAAGCAGGTTTATTACGTGCTCTTCCCTACTCCAAACCTTGATGCTGACATTGACTGGAACAAGCAAGCACCTGCGTATCGTGACCATGCAATTGAAACTTTACAGGCTCGTGGCTACACCGGATTTGGCGATGCCATTGAAGTTGAGCACATTACAACTCCACAAGACTGGTCAGATCGTGGCATGGAACGCGGCGCACCGTTTGCCGCAGCTCACTCATTCTTACAAACTGGACCATTCCGTCCGGGAAATATGTTCGGTGAAAATGTTGTGTTTACTGGATCAGGAACTCAGCCTGGTGTTGGAGTGCCAATGGTCTTAGTGTCTGGACGATTAGCTGCTGAGCGTATTACAGGGCCCGACAAGACTTATGTATCGCGTGCGCGACGTTAAGGCGCGTATTCTGAAGTAATGCCAACCCGCCGGATCTCAACAGACCCAGGTTGGTTTGGAATTTATGCACTACCTGGCTTTCTTGGCTCAGCGTTTATTGCAATCGGCGGACTTGGTGTTGGTTGGTTTCCGCTTTCGGCAGACATCTTGCAATGGAAATTTATCGATTTTGTCCAGACTGAAACTATCGGCCTTGCCCTAACACGCTCATTTGTTGTTGTTGGGGCAGCGCTAATCCTTCAGGTTTGGCTTGTGGTCGGAGTTGATGCCCTTCACGGAAAAATTCTGAGACTAGAGACGATCTACCTCTCACTTATTGCCTGGCTGCTGCCTTTGCTTGTTACACCACCGCTATTTAGTCGGGATGTCTATTCATATTTCATGCAAGGCAAAATGCAGCTCGCTGGAAACAATCCATATGAATCTGGCGTATCAGTTGTTCCAGGCTGGTTTCAAAGTGGCGTAGATCCACTTTGGGGAGATGCACCAACTCCCTACGGTCCCGTTTTTCTCCTAGTTGAAAAAGCAATAGCGGCTATAAGCCAAGATTCATCTCTCGTTGCGTCTTATCTATTTCGATTAACTTCACTTGCGGGTGTTGTTTTCATTTGCCTGAGTATTCCTTACCTAGCTAAGGCGCACGGCGTTAATCCAGTTTCTGCTGCCTGGATCGGCGTGATGAATCCACTAGTTCTTATGCACTTCGTTGCCGGCTCACACAACGATGCCTTGATGGTTGGCTTGGTGTGCATCGCAATGGTGCTTGCATTGCGCGGTCACTTTATTTCTGGTGTTGTCGTGGCCACTCTCGCACTTGGGATAAAACCAGTTGCTATTGTTTTGTTGCCATTCTTAGCTCTAATCGCCGCCGGAAGTGGTGCGAGTTGGATAAGACGTGCCAAGTACGGAGCGATCGCAGGATTGATTGCCCTATCCACACTCTTTATAACTTCAGCTTTAGCCGAGACTGGAGCATTTGGCTGGATTGGGTCACTGTCAACACCAGGCACAGTTAAAAGTTGGCTATCCCCTACAACTGCAATTGGAATGCTTATTGGTGGCCCAATCCGAATGCTTGGGTTCGGAAACGTTGTTGATACCTCAGTGGGAATTACTCGATTAATCGGATCCGTGATTTTGGCAATCGTCTTAGTGCTACTGGTGGTTCGTCCAGCTGGTCGAAGTGCAACCCGTGGTGTGGCGCTTTCATTTGTTGCACTTGTAGTCCTTGGACCAGTCGTCCAACCTTGGTACTTATTGTGGTCAATACCTTTGCTTGCAGTAACTGGACTAAGTCACAAACAAGTTCGCTTAATGGTGCTTGCGATTGCTGCATTTACAATTCACGGGATTGCTAACTCGAGTGCAACTGCTGACACGTTCCTGGAGCTAAGTGATGGCATCGCAATGGTTTTAGC
>JBEION010000267.1:0-1859 GCA_040377565.1 Candidatus Nanopelagicales bacterium
CTGATGCAGCCAAAGCGCACTTGGGCTTGAACTAGCGCGAGATTGGGGCAACTGTAGTTCCCAATAGAATTGAGTCATGTCCGGAATTTCCCAAGAAGATGTGGCGCATTTAGCCAATCTGGCCCGCATCAATATCCCAGCAGATCAATTAGGTCACTATGCCAAGCAGCTGGACGCAATTTTGAATGCGGTTGCGGAAGTATCAAGTCTTGATACCGAAAATGTTGTAGCTATGAGCCACCCAGTTCCGATGACCAATGTTTTTCGTGAAGACATCCCAGGCGTTTCGCTAACTGCCGAGCAAGCACTATCTGGTGCGCCTGCTGTTGAAGACGAACGCTTTAGAGTGCCACGTATTTTGGATGAGGAGTAGACATGTCTGACCTCATTCGTAAAGACGCCTCAGAACTAGCGGGATTAGTTTCATCCGGCGAAGTTTCGGCAGTTGAAGTTGCGCAAGCACACTTAGATCGAATTGCTGCAGTTGATGGCGATGTTCACGCGTTCTTACACGTTGATACTGAAGGTGCACTAGCTAGTGCCGCTGCAGTAGATGTCAAAGTAAAAGCTGGTGACATACTTTCTGTGCTTGCTGGCGTACCACTTGGTCTCAAGGACATCTTGGCAACAAACGGACTACCAACAACCTGCGGTTCAAGAGTGCTTGATGGTTGGATTCCGCCTTACGATGCAACCGTTGTTACAAAGTTGCGTGAAGCTGGTGTGGTAATTCTTGGTAAGACAAACATGGATGAATTCGCAATGGGTTCATCGACAGAGCATTCTGCATTTGGGCCAACACACAATCCGTGGGATTTAGAACGAATCCCAGGTGGTTCCGGTGGCGGATCCTCTGCGTGTGTGTCTTCGTTTGAAGCCCCCCTTGCAATCGGAACTGACACAGGTGGTTCAATTCGCCAGCCAGCAGCAGTAACGGGTTCGGTAGGCGTGAAGCCAACTTATGGTGGCGTTAGCCGTTATGGAATTGTCGCGCTTGCATCCTCACTAGACCAAGCCGGGCCATGTGCTCGCAACGTTTTGGATACTGCACTGCTTCACAGCGTCATTGCCGGACACGATCCAATGGATGCAACTTCAATCAATGCACCAGTTCCAGATGTCATTGCTGCAGTAAAGCGCGCAGACATCAAGGGTATGAAAGTCGGCATTGTAAAAGAGCTTGGTGGCGAAGGTTATCAAGCAGGTGTGCGCTCTCGATTTGAAGAAAGTGTTGCCCTAATCGAAAGCTTGGGCGCCGAAGTTGTTGAAGTCTCTTGCCCAAGTTTCCCCGCTGCCCTTGCTGCTTACTATTTGATTCTGCCAAGTGAGGCTTCAAGTAATTTGGCCAAGTTCGACGGAATTCGCTTTGGTAATCGTGTTGGCGACGACGGCACGAAATCTGTAGAGCAAGTAATGAGCGAAACTCGTGCAGCAGGATTTGGTTCCGAAGTTATTCGCCGAATCATC
The DNA here is from genome assembly GCA_040377565.1 of Candidatus Nanopelagicales bacterium. Lineage (GTDB taxonomy): Bacteria > Actinomycetota > Actinomycetes > S36-B12 > UBA5976 > UBA5976. The sequence goes on from JBEION010000267.1 coordinate 1,468, forward strand.
TTGGGAACTTATGCACTTTCTGCTGGTTACTACGACGCTTATTACGGTCAGGCCCAAAAGGTTCGCACCTTAATCAAGCAAGATTTCGATGCGGCGTTTGCCAAGGTTGATGTCTTGATTTCGCCAACTGCGCCTACGACTGCTTTCAAGATCGGCGAGAAGCTAGATGATCCGTTAGCTATGTACCTAAATGACGTAGCTACGATTCCGGTAAACATGGCTGGCTTGCCAGGTATGTCCCTTCCAATAGGTCTTGCGCCAGAAGACAACCTCCCAGTTGGATTGCAGATCATCGCTCCAGCTATGGCTGATGATCGCCTTTACAACGTTGGCGCAGCAATTGAACGTGAATTGCTTGCCAAGTGGGGCGGCCCAATCCTGGGTATGGCTCC
>JBEION010000252.1:0-2090 GCA_040377565.1 Candidatus Nanopelagicales bacterium
CTCCTTAGCTCAGTGGTAGAGCGTCGCTCTTGTAAAGCGAATGTCATCCGTTCAAATCGGATAGGGGGCTCCAGTTATTTCTAGGCAGTTGCCGAAACCTTTTCACCTTTAGGTTTGATCAGTTCTTGCACAATCGCAATACCAATCAAAACAATTAACGCGCCAACTGGTTCGTACCAGTGAAGCTTTTCTTTCAACAAGATAACGCCAGCCAGAGTTGACACCACCGGAATTGAATATGTCACTGTCGACATTGCAATCGCGCCGGCGCGTTTAACAATTACGAATCCAATTACTAATGCAACTCCAGTGCCAAGTACACCCAGAGCAGTGATCGCCAAAATTCCAGTTATCGGCCATGAAGTAATTTCGTGTGGCGATGCGATTGCAAAAACTGCACAGATAGTTGCGCCAATTGTTAGTTGTGTTGCAACAGCACTTATTGGATCGAGATTAAGTGGCGTGACATGTTTACGAGTCCAAATTGCAGAGAAGGCGTATCCGATCGTGCAAAGTGCGCATGCGGTGTAGGCAAGCCAGTTGGATTGAAAGTTAACGTCCCAAACCCCAAGCAAAACAAGTAGACCTAAGAATCCCAAAAGTAAGCCGCCAACTCGAAATGGGTTTAGCTTTTCTTCGGGCAACATAAGTACTGCCAAAATCGCGGTCCAAAGCGGCATTGTTGAATTAAGCAAGCCAGCGGCGATAGATGAAATGTGATGAATGGCCCAAGCAAAAATTGCGAATGGAATCACTTGCGCCATAACTGTGATTAGAGCCAGATGCTTTATGGCTGGACCAGTGACAATAAACTTTCGTCTCGTCACCACCACAATGATGATCAGCGCGAGTGCGCCAAAGCCCATACGAGCAAAAGTCTGTTCGTATGGATCAAGAAAACTGCTGGCGACCTTAATGAAGAAGAACGAGAATCCCCAGATAGTTGTCAGCGCTAGCCAAAGTGCCAGCCAACCTTTAGTGGGGGAAGAGGAAGGATTCACTTGTCCATCTTGTCGTAGCCCTCAATACCACTTGATGTGACACCCCGAGGTGGGGGGTGACAGTAAATTGAGAGGGTCAAGGTTTAGCATTGGGGATGTGAATGAAGTTGCGCGTGCCCTCTCTGCTGATAACTCTGGTGTACTCCCAGAGCGCGATCAGCAGATCCTAGAATTCGAACGCCAGTGGTGGAAGTTTGCCGGCGCAAAAGAACAGGCAATCCGCGAACAGTTCGATATGTCAGCAACTCGTTACTACCAAGTTTTGAACGCCCTCATTGATCAACCAGAAGCTCTTGCATTTGACCCAATGTTGGTCAAGCGCCTCCAGCGTATGCGCGCTGCTCGCCAAAGAGCACGTTCAGCTCGTCGCCTGGGTATCGAACTTAAGAATTAGGTTGTTGCCATGTCTGGCCCACAAACCTTTCACCAAAAAGTAACTATCCCGCTAGTGGTAATTCTGGCCACAGTTGGTGGACTATTTCTTGTTGGCACTCAACTAATGGATTTGAATTCAACACCAGTGGCTGAAGAACCGATTGCTGAAGCGAGCGTTTCAGCCGCGCCAATTAATCCAGTCCCAGCACCAAGCACCGATGCGTCCGTTGATCCAAACCTGGATGTTAATGGGCGGCTCCCTGTGATTGTTCTTAATGGAACGGAAACTGCAGGCCTAGCGAAATCAATGAGCGACGATCTGCATGATGCTGATTGGGTTATCGACGAAACCGGAAACTGGACCGGTGAACCGTTACTTGAGACCACAATTTTTTACCCTGCAGATGGCTTAAGTTCTGCAGAGGAATTAGCTACCCAAACTGGTGGCACCCTAGTTGAAGCAACGCCTGACATGAGTCAGACCGCACTAACTCTGGTAATTATTCAATAACTACCTGCCCGGTATCAGCACTTGATACGCGAAATTGCTTTTTCCCAGCACCCTGATACAGTTTTTCCACGGACGCGGAAACGCTCCAAAAAACTAAATACACCTCATCCAGAGGGGCAGAGGGAACGGCCCGTTGAAGCCCCGGCAACCACCGCAGAACCGTTAAGGCCTTGCGACACGGTGCCAATTCCGACTAAAGACAG
>JBEION010000285.1:0-1627 GCA_040377565.1 Candidatus Nanopelagicales bacterium
ATCATCTTCGTAAAACAATTCGGCCACTGGGCTCTCCTATTTCGCTAGTTTGGTAAGTCTGTCAGATTCTTTGGATTGTGTGAATTTCTAGATGGAACGTTCGGAATTCTTGTTGGAACGGTCAGCAATTGAGCGGCCGCCGCGGGCAAGTGCCACTACGCCTGACTGCACGATTTCCTTGATTCCATGAGGGGCTAGGACATTCAGGAATGCCTCTAGTTTGTCTATCGAACCAGTAGCCTCAATGGTTACTGCATCTCCGCTAACGTCAACAACTTTGGCGCGGAAAAGTTCAACGAGTTCCAGAACCTTAGTACGGGAATGATCGTCAGCTTTAACTTTAATGAGCATTAGCTCTCGAGCAATAGCAGTGCTGTCATCGAGTTCAACGATTTTCAAAACGTTGATCAACTTGTTTAATTGCTTTGTTACTTGCTCCAGTGCGTGCTGGTCAACATTAACCACAACGGTCATGCGAGATACGCCTTCGGTTTCGGTTGTGCCTACTGCCAAAGATTCAATGTTGTATCCGCGACGGGAGAACAGTGCGGAAATTCGTGCAAGTACACCTGGTTGGTCCTGTACCAAGATTGAAAGAGTATGACGAGCCATGTTTAGTCATCCCCTCTTTCCCATTGAGGTGCCAGATCTCGTGCAAATTGAATTTCATCGTTTCCAGTACCGGCGGCAACCATTGGCCAAACCATTGCATCGCGATGAACTTGGAAATCAATAACAACTGGTGCATCGTTGATTTCCATCGATCGTTCAATTGCCTTGTCGACTTCTTCAGCTTTTGTTACCCGAAGTCCGTGGCAACCGTAAGCATCTGCAAGCTTTACAAAGTCTGGAACTGAATGTGAATGCAAATCTGTATTGCTGTAGCGCTCGTTGTAGAACAAGTTCTGCCACTGACGAACCATGCCAAGGGAAGCGTTATTGATAAGTGCAACCTTGATTGGAATGTCGTTAATTGTGCAGGTGGCTAGTTCTTGATTGGTCATCTGGAAACAGCCGTCACCATCGATTGCCCAAACAGTTTTATCTGGAGCGCCAACCTTTGCGCCCATAGCCGCTGGAATTGAGTAACCCATAGTTCCCAAGCCACCACTATTTAGCCAAGTGTTTGGATTTTCATAGCCGATGAATTGGGCTGCCCACATCTGATGCTGACCAACGCCTGCGGCATAGATGGCTTCTGGTCCAGCAATCTTTCCAAGGCGTTCAATTACATACTGCGGCGAAAGCGTTCCATCTTGCGGCTGGTCATAGCCAAGTGGATAAGTTTCGCGCCAGTGATTCAGTGTGATCCACCAAGCCGTTAAGTCTGCGCGATTTCCCGCATCAAACTCTGCAGTTACTGCTGGAACAAGTTGTGAAATGGCTTCACGAACATCAGAAACAATTGGGATGTCTGCATAGCGATTCTTACCAATTTCGGCCGGATCAATGTCGATGTGAATGACTTTAGATTTTGGTGAAAATGATTCAAGTTTTCCAGTAACGCGATCATCAAAACGGGCACCAAGAACAATTAGCAAGTCAGCCTTTTGCAATGCGCCAACCGCGCCAACAGTTCCGTGCATGCCAGGCATACCCATGTGTTGTGGATGTGAATCTGGGAAGG
>JBEION010000040.1:0-6735 GCA_040377565.1 Candidatus Nanopelagicales bacterium
AGAAGTGCTTTCTGCCATGCCGCCATTCATTTCAGGTGGCTCAATGATCGAATCAGTTTCGATGGAGCGCACTACGTTTGCGGCTCCACCAAAGCGGTTTGAAGCTGGAGTACCGATGGCAGCCCAAGCTGTAGGCATGTCGGCTGCTGCCGACTACCTGCGAGCACTTGGTATGGACAATGTTGCTGAGCACGAACATATGCTCACAGAAGCCGCCCTTGCTGGACTAGCGGACATTCCTGGTCTGCGTGTGATCGGTCCAGAGAATTCAGTAGATCGAGGATCCGCAGTTTCGTTCGTGCTTGAGGGATTACATCCTCACGATGTGGGTCAAGTAATGGACGAAAGCGGAATTGCGGTTCGGGTAGGTCAGCATTGCGCTAAGCCAGCTTGCATTCGCTATGGAGTTCAAGCAACCACACGCGCTACTTTCTATATCTATAACGATCTTGAAGATGTTGAGGCATTAGTTGCCGGCATCTATTCAGCCAAGAAGTTCTTTGGAGTTTGATCATGAAACTTGAAAACATGTATCAGGAGATAATTCTCGACCACTACAAGCGTCCCCACGGCAAGGGATTAGCAGAGCAGTTTGATGCTGAAGTTCATCACGTCAATCCAACTTGCGGTGATGAGATCACACTACGAGTAAGTCGGGGAGCAGATGGCAAGATCGTCGTTTCTTACGACAACATGGGTTGTTCAATTAGCCAGGCATCTGCATCAATCATGTTCGATCAGATAAACAATCTGGATTTCGAATCCGGCGAAGCTGCAGTTGAGCACCTGATCGCTATGTTGCAGCGCACCGTCGAAGCCGAAGAGGACATTCTTGGCGACGGTATTGCGCTAGCGGGTGTGGCGCAATATCCAGCACGAGTGAAGTGCGCACTATTGGCATGGATGGCATGGAAAGATGCGGCAATTCAAGCCGGAGCAGATAACAATGAATCTAAAATTTCTACAGAATCAAACAAGGAGCAAAACTAATGACCGTGCTACAAGAAGATGACGTATTTGAATTGATGAAGGACGTCGTAGACCCTGAACTTGGCATCAATGTGGTCGATCTTGGTTTGGTTTACGCAGTCACCGTCGATGAAGGAAACATCGCAACCATCGACATGACACTTACGTCTGCAGCCTGCCCTCTTACCGACGTGATTGAAGATCAAACTCGCGCCGCTCTAGATGGTCACGTTTCTGACTTCAAATTGAACTGGGTTTGGATGCCACCATGGGGTCCAGACAAGATCACAGATGAAGGTCGCGAAATGCTACGCGCGCTCGGTTTCAACCTGTAGTTTCTCGCGATAACATTGAGTTTGCGAGTTCTCGCACTCTTATAGATTGGCCTGCTTTCACCGTGATTCAAGCAACAGACATTGAATTGCGCGCTGGAGCCGAACTGCTGCTATCTGGAGCTACTTTCCGCGTAGATAGCGGTGATCGCGTCGGACTAGTTGGCAGAAACGGTGCTGGTAAAACCACTCTTACCAAAGTCCTAGCCGGGCAAGTTCAGCCTGCAAAGGGTGTTATTGCCACATCTGCGTCAGTTGGTTATCTGCCGCAGGATCCTAGAACTGGCGATTTAGATGTAGTTGCTATGGATCGAATCCTAAGCGCACGTGGCCTTGATGATCTCATTAAGCGAATGCGTCAGTGTGAAATCGACATGGGTTCCGAGGATGAAAAAGTTCGAGATAAGGCAATGCGAAAGTATGCCAGCGCCGAGGAATCATTCCAAACTGCCGGTGGCTATGCCGCTGAGAGCGAGGCTGCCTCGCTTGCGGCCAGTGTTGGTCTTACCGTAGACATTCTGACTCAAACGCTTGGGACTTTATCTGGCGGTCAGCGCCGCAGAATTGAACTGGCTCGAATCCTTTTCAGCGGCTCGGAAACATTGCTGTTGGATGAACCAACTAACCACTTAGACGCGGATTCGATTGTTTGGTTACGTGGCTTTCTGGCTAATCATCAAGGGGGATTAGTTGTTATCAGTCACGATGTTGAACTTCTTGAAGCCACAGTTAATCGCGTGTTCTACCTGGATGCCAATCGTCAGACACTAGATCTCTACAACGTAGGTTGGAAAGAATACTTAAATTCGCGCGAAACTGATGAACGTCGCCGCAAACGAGAACGCGCAAATACCGAAAAGCAAGCACAAGTTTTACAGGCTCAGGCCGATCGAATGCGCGCGAAGGCTTCCAAAGCAAAAGCTGCACAAAGCATGCTTAAGCGAGCAGACAAATTGATGAGTGGTCTAGAAACAGTTCGTCAGGCAGATCGAGTTGCCAAGCTTCGATTCCCAACTCCAGCACCGTGCGGTAAAACACCGCTTATGGCAACTGGATTAAGTCGGGTCTATGGTTCACAGGAAATCTTTACCGATGTTGATCTAGCAATCGACCGAGGCAGCAAAGTTGTTGTGCTCGGATTAAACGGTGCTGGTAAGACGACATTACTTCGAATCCTGGCGGGAGTAGATACGCCAGACACTGGAGAGATTCAGCCCGGCCATGGTCTCAAAGTTGGCTACTACGCACAGGAACACGAAACTCTTGATCCCCAGAGATCAGTTCTAGAGAACATGGTGTCTGCCTCAGGTGACATGAATGACGCTCAAGTACGTAATGTGCTCGGATCATTCCTGTTTTCTGGAGATGCAGTTGCCAAACCAGCTGGCGTTCTATCTGGTGGCGAAAAGACTCGATTGAGCCTTGCCATGTTGGTGGTATCTGCTGCGAACGTTCTGCTCTTAGATGAACCCACGAACAACCTTGATCCAGCAAGCCGCGCTGAAATTCTGGATGCGTTACACAACTATGAGGGATCGGTAGTCCTAGTAACGCACGATGAGGGCGCAGTTACTGCACTTCAGCCGGAACGAGTCTTGCTCTTGCCAGATGGTGTGGAAGATCTTTGGAATGAAGATTACTTAGACCTAATCTCGCTGGCTTAATTCAATTTCGGCATTTCGCTTTGCGATACCCGACACCAGATAAACTCAGGACGAGCAAAGAAACTAGGCGAATACATGAGCTTGCATGGCGGAAATCCTTGGGCGGCGTATCAAGGGTTCACAAAGGATAAATCAGTAAAGAAAACCACTCTGGCTGATGGCACTATCCAGCGCGTTTTAACTTACGCAACTGAGTTCCGAGGCTATATCGCTGCCTATCTCTCATTACTAGTCATCGATTCGCTGCTGGTAGTCGCTCAACCATTGCTGTTCAAGGAAATTGTCGACGTTGCTATTCCGAACAAGGATTCCCGGCTAGTTGCGCTACTCGCAGCAGGTATTGCAATCACAGCGATTCTGGGCGCAGCACTTGGCTTATTGAGTCGTCGGATGCAGTCAACCATTGGTGAAGGTTTGATCTTCAACATGCGAACCCAGGTTTTCGACCATGTTCAACGTCAATCGATCGCATTCTTTACACGCGCACAAACTGGCGCTTTAATCTCGCGACTAAACAGCGATGTGATGGGAGCACAACGAGCATTCACTTCGACGCTGGGCGGCGTAGTCGGCAACGTCATTAGCTTGGTAATTGTCGCTGCAACTATGTTCGTCCTTTCTTGGCAGATCACAGTGGCTTCGTTGCTTTTACTTCCACTCTTTATGATTCCCGCTCGCTGGATGGGAACCCGTCTCCAGCAATTAACTCGACAGCAAGCTGACTTCAACTCCGCAATGAGCACTCAGATGGCAGAACGCTTCAACGTTTCAGGCGCGCTACTAATGAAAATCTTCGGAACCCCAAAACGCGAATCAGAAATGTTCTCGGAGAAGGCAGATTCGGTACGCAGTATGGGTATTCGAATCGCTATGTCGAACAGCGTGTTTTTCACTGCAATAGTTCTAGTTGGATCGTTGGCTACGGCATTAGTTTTCGGCATGGGTGGCATTTCAGTCATTAACGGAACTTTGACTCTAGGTACTTTGCTGGCGTTGTCAGCGTTGTTAGGTCGTCTATACGGACCGATCACAGCCTTAGCGAACGTTCGAGTCGACATTATGACTTCGCTAGTTTCATTTGAACGAGTGTTCGAAGTCTTAGACCTGCAACCCATGGTTAAAGACAAGGCAGATGCCAAGGAATTAGATCGCGGGGGAGTTAGCGTTGAGTTTTCCAATGTTGATTTCAAGTACCCATCTGCTGCCGAAGTTTCGTTAGCAAGTTTGGAGTCTGTTGCTCAGCCGGAGTCACGGGCAACTGAAGAATTGACTTTGACTGACATCTCATTCCAGGCTGCCCCGGGTGACTTGATTGCATTGGTAGGACCATCGGGCGCTGGTAAGAGCACTATAAGCGCACTTATTCCAAGGCTCTACGATGCAACATCTGGTTCAGTAAAACTCTCCGGTGTTGATGTGAAAGACGTAACTCAAGAGTCACTTCACCGCGTAGTTGGTGTTGTTATGCAAGATGCTCACATGTATCACGACACCATTCGTGCCAACTTGCTCTACGCGAATACCGAGGCGAGTGAAACCGAAATCTGGAGTGCTTGTGAAAGTGCCCAAATCGCAGAAATGATTCGGAGTCTGCCTGAGGGTCTCGATACGGTCGTAGGAGATAGAGGACATCGACTATCAGGTGGCGAAAAGCAACGCCTTGCTATAGCTCGATTACTGCTTAAAGCTCCTGATGTTGTGGTTCTTGACGAAGCTACGGCACATTTAGATTCCGAAAATGAATCCGCAGTTCAAGCGGCGCTGGCAATTGCGCTACAGGGTCGCACTTCAATTGTGGTTGCGCATCGGCTGTCCACAATTCGTCAGGCGAATCAAATTTTAGTAATTGATGATGGACGAATTGTTCAGCGAGGCACGCACGAGGAATTGCTCGCTGCTGGTGGAGTTTATGCAGATCTGTATCATCGTCAGTTCGCAGAAGATAAGAGCTAGCTCAGACTTATTTTGCGCTGTTCTTTCAATTCGTTTCGAACCAGAATGATCCAGCCAATAACTGTCATGATCTCAAAGAACAACCATTGGATTGCGTATGACCTATGCGCGCCTTCCGTTACCTCGGGTTCCGGCAGGGTCCTAATGTCTGAAGATTTTGATTCTGGGCGGCTGGCAGTCATCTCAACATAAGCGTTACTTAATGTCTCTGGACTGTCGACAATCTCAAGCGGAATAATGCGGTCGACTTGACCATCAGGCAAATCAGTAGGTGCTGGTTTGGTTCGGGGGGTGATCTCGCGGAGTCGCCCAAGTACCTCGATAGTTCCAGTTGGAACATCGGCAACTACTGGACTATCAACAGCGGAGTTAGCAGCGGCAGTCCAACCGCGATTTACCATCACAATTGTTCCGTCAACTAATTCAAGGGGAGTAACTACCCATAACCCCAAGTCTGACTCAAGACTCTTTTTGCGGACTAGTACCTGGTTTTCGGGCTGCCAAACTCCGGTCATTTCAATAGTTCGCCATTGAAAGTCATCGGGGACAGTCGTTGAGCCATCAGCTGTGACGATCAATTCGTCAATACCAACAGGTTCCTTATCGATCTGTTCTTGAATCAGAACATTCGCTGCTTGCCGGTCTTGCAATCTATGCCATTGCCAGTTTGAGAGTGCTTGAAATGCAGGAAGCATAAAGATGCAGACCAACGTAATAGCGATCCATCTTGGCGCTAACAGGAATTTAAAAGCACTCACGAATTCAATTGTGCCTGATTAATGAGTTGACGAGCGACCAGTCTCGAGCGCTTCGTTGCTTGGGGCGATGAAATCTCCAGAACCTGCCCAGCCACCACGTTCCCGGCCAGCATTCGCGATGACAACAGCGAAGTATGGAAGAACGACTGCACCGACAATAAGCGTCCAGCGCAGCACGCCCTCGGCAGCGATCCCACCTACGAAACAAGCAGTACGAAGACCCATGCTGATCAAGTAGCGTCGTTGCCGGCCAGATTGATCCTGAGTTAAACCAGTTTCAACCTTAGAGATACTGAATACCTCTGGCTCTTGCTTCATGGCTACCTACTGATGCTCGACGGACTCTTCTAGGCTACGGTGTTACTACATGTTTGGCATTTCCACAGGAGCTCAAAATGACCACTAGAACGTACGCTTTGACCGAAATTGTTGGTACTTCACCAGTAAGTATCGATGAGGCCATCCGAAATGGCTTAAAGCGGGCTTCGCAATCTACGCGTCACATTGACTGGTTTGAAGTTACCGAGATCCGCGGTAACTTACGTGACGGAGATCTCACCTTCATTCAGGTTGGAATGAAGCTCGGTTACCGACTAGAAGACGCCTAAATCGCATCCGATTTAGTTGAAAGGTTAAATCCTTCAATCGTTAGCGGTGCCACTTGAGCGCGCGAAAACCAATCAGCCCATTCTCTTGGTAGACACGGCACTGCAGCGCCTGCATCACTAACTCTTGAAAGCATGTCGATTGGTGATTCATTAAATCTAAAGTTGTTCGTTGCGCCAATTACTTCACCGCCGGATACCACATAAACTCCATCACGAGTAAGGCCCGTTAGCAGCAAGTTCTGCGGATCTACTTCACGGATGTACCAGAGGCAGGTAATCAGCAAGCCATCACCCATTCGACTAGCCAATTCTGCAAGTGATCCACTTCCTTGCGCATCAACTAACGAAATGTTGTCCGTCAGGGGAGTGAAGGGAAGTTTGGCTTCTTGGGCTGCGTGCCGACTGCTTCCAAGTGCGGTCAACACGCCATCGGTAATGATGTCGCTTCGTC
>JBEION010000071.1:0-5045 GCA_040377565.1 Candidatus Nanopelagicales bacterium
AAAAGGCTCTTGAGTACATGGACTTAAGAGCTGGAATGCCGATTCGTGATATCAAAATCGATACTGTGTTTATCGGATCCTGCACCAACGGCCGCATCGAAGATCTTCGCGCAGCCGCTGACATCCTTAAGGGTCAGAAGATCGCTGATGGCATGCGCATGATGGTTGTGCCAGGTTCGGTACGCGTTCGCCTTGAAGCGATGGCTGAAGGTTTAGACAAAGTCTTCCTTGAAGCCGGAGCTGAATGGCGCGAAGCTGGTTGCTCAATGTGTCTTGGTATGAACCCAGACAAGTTAACGCCAGGTGAGCGCAGCGCATCAACATCTAATCGAAACTTTGAAGGACGCCAAGGTCCTGGTGGCCGCACTCACTTAGTGTCACCAGCCGTTGCTGCTGCAACTGCAATTCGCGGCACACTTTCATCCCCAGCTGATCTTGTAGGGAGTTCAAACTAATGGATAAGTTCACAGTTCACACCGGCACTGCCGCACCACTTCGTGAAAGCAATGTCGATACCGACCAGATCATTCCGGCGGAATACCTAAAGCGCATCACTCGCCATGGCTTCGAAGATGGTTTGTTTAACTCCTGGCGTAAAGATGCAAACTTTGTACTTAACCGCCCGGCCTACCAAGGCGTAAGTGTTTTGGTTGCAGGGCCTGATTTTGGAACTGGTTCGAGTCGCGAGCATGCAGTCTGGGCACTTATGGATTACGGCTTCAAAGTAGTTATCTCATCGCGCTTTGCTGACATCTTCCGCGGCAACTCAGGCAAGCAAGGCCTATTAACTGCAGTAGTTGAACAAAGCGCCGTAGAGCAACTTTGGAAGATTATTGAAGAAGAGCCAAGCACACCGGTGACTGTGGACCTAGATGCCCAGGTAATCACTGCTGCCGGCTTCACAACCAAGTTTGAGGTCGATAGCTACGTCAGATGGCGCCTAATGGAGGGGCTAGATGACATTGGCCTGACGCTTAAGCACGTGGATGAGATCACGGCCTTTGAGGCAAAACGACCTAGTTTTAAGCCCACCACGATCTAAATCACCCCAATATCGGCAAAAAATCCCAAGAAATTGGGATTTTTTGCATTTCTTGGGCGTGTCAGGCTAAAAACCCTTGATTTTGAGCCGTAAAGTCACAAGTGAGCCAGGCGGGGAAGCCTGGAACAACTCAAAGGCCGTTAATTCGCAAGGGTTAATGACAAAAAAGATCGCCGGCATTCATCAATGGAGGTCGGGTAACTATGGAGGATCCAAAGTGAACAAGGCAGAACTAATTGATGGAGTTGCTGAAGCCGCAGGCCTAAGCAAAAAAGACGCCACCGCAGCTGTAGATGCAGTTTTTGACAGCATCTCCCGCGCAGTAGCCAAGGGTGACAAGGTTTCCCTAACCGGCTTCGGCATCTTCGAGAAGTCAGACCGCGCAGCCCGTACTGGCCGCAACCCACAGACTGGTGCTCCAGTTCAGATTGCAGCAACATCAGTACCTAAGTTCCGCGCTGGCGCTGAATTCAAGAAAAAGGTTTCAGGCAAATAAGCCTTAAAACTTAAAGTAATCGGACTCGTTGGGAAACCAACGAGTCCGATTCATTTTTATGTCAGGATGATTAAGTCATGAGCAAATTCCCACCACAGTCACACCGTGGCTTTTGGTATCGGTTTATCGCATTCGTTTTGCGCCCGATTCTAAAAGCAGCCACGGCTAGGGACTGGCGAGGTGGCGAATACTTGCGCGTTGACCAAGGAATCGTCGTAGCGATGAATCACCTTTCTTGGTACGACCCATTAGTGGCAGCTCACTTTGTTAATGACAATGGCCGGCCCGTTAGATTCTTGGCCAAAGTTGAAGTCTTTAAGATTCCGTTGCTTGGATCGATTTTAAAAAGTGCTGGCCAGATTCCAGTTCAGCGCGGTAACTCAGATGCAGCAGCTGGCTCATTGCGCGAAGCATTTAGCGCAATTGAAAATGGTCAGTGTGTTGTCATCTACCCAGAAGGCACATTGACTCGTGATCCAAACCTTTGGCCTATGACTGCAAAGACTGGTGCAGCGCGTATTGCACTAATGACTGGCGCGCCAGTAATTCCCGCTGCGCAATGGGGACCGCAAGAAGTTTTGGCTCCGTACAGCAAGCGCTTGCGATTAATCCCGCGCAAAACTATGCACGTTTGGGCCGGACCTGCAGTTGATCTGGATGATTTAAGAAGTCAACCAATATCTGCCAGCACGCTACGCGAAGCCACGGAACGCATTATGCGAGACATTACTAAAATATTGAGTGAGCAACGTGGCGAAGCCCCACCGGCTGTTCCACTAGATCGTCGAATTGCACTTCAAAAGAAAGCAGAGTCATAATGCGCGTCGCCGTAATGGGAGCTGGCTCTTGGGGATCAGTTTTCTCGATGATTCTTGCTGATGCTGGATGCGATGTTTCGCTTTGGGCTCGTAGCGCCGCAATTGCTGATGACATCAATTCCACTCACATTAACCATGCATACTTTCCAGAACTAACTCTTCCTAAAAACATCCTGGCCACTACAAATCCAGATAAAGCATTAACTGATGCTGACCTTGTTGTGCTGGCAATGCCGGCCCAAACTTTGCGAGGAAATCTTTCTGCCTGGAGCTTGTCTATTCCAACGGATTCCATTTTGGTGTCGCTTATCAAAGGCGTGGAACTAGGCACAGCTGAGCGCATGACTGAAGTTATTGCTGAGATAACCAAAGTTGATACCGAAAGAGTTGCGGTAGTTTCCGGACCAAACTTGGCACACGAAATTGCAGCTCGCGAACCAGCTGCAACAACGGTCGCCTGCATTAATGAAGAGTTTGCAATCAAGATTCAAGATGCCTGCACCACCGACTATTTCCGTCCGTATTACACAACCGATGTTGTTGGTGTGGAAATTGCAGGTGCGGTTAAAAACGTAATTGCCTTGGCAAACGGTATGGCCGTTGGTCTTGGTTATGGTGAGAATTCCCAGTCTGCGCTTATGACGCGCGGCCTTGCTGAGATGTCTCGCTTGGGTGTTGCCCTTGGCGCCAACCCACTTACTTTTGCTGGACTAGCCGGCGTTGGTGATTTGATTGCAACTTGTCAGTCGCCGCTATCGCGCAACCGAACCATCGGTGTTTACCTTGGTGAAGGCAAAACGATCGAGCAAGCTCAAACTCTAACCAAAACCACATCAGAAGGCGTTAAGAGTTGCCAGTCCATCTTGGATCTAGCCAATCGCCACGGTGTTGAGATGCCAATTACCGAACAAGTTGTAAACGTTATTCATCGCGGAACTAGCGCAGAGAAAGTTCTGAAGGCTTTCATGTCTCGACCAACAACAGCCGAAGAAGGCCAAGAACTAATGGAGCATATGTAGTTACTAATAGCCCATTTTTGGTTGAGTTTGATTTGCAATCTCACCAGTGGCATTTAGCGCTTGATCCAGATCAGCCCAAATATCGTTTGCGTTTTCAATTCCGACCGATACCCGAATTAGATTCTCAGGAACTGCAGAATTTTCTTTAGGCCATCTGCGCCTGCGTTCCATCAAGGTCTCAACGCCACCAAGTGATGTTGCGTAAGTGATTAATTCAACGGACTGACAAACTAGCTCGGCCGCTTCAGCATCGCCGTCAACTTCAAAAGCCAACATGAATCCAGGGCCATCAGATTGACGCTTAGCAATGTCTGCATTCTTATGTCCACCAAGTCCTGGGTAATGCACGGCACGGACCTTGCTATGCCCAGCTAGCTTCTCGGCAATGAATTGCGCATTTGATTCAGCGCGATCCACACGAATTGCCAAAGTGCGTATACCGCGCAGCGCCAGGTAAGAATCGAATGCACTTGGCACGGCTCCTAAAAGAACGCGGCGACCAATAATCTTTTGTGCTAATTCTTCATCTGCAGTTACGAGAGCTCCCATAAGTAAGTCAGAGTGCCCAGCCAAACCTTTGGTAGCGCTATGCATTACTAGGTGTGCACCGAGTTCAAGTGGTCGCTGTCTTATTGGAGTCATGAAAGTGTTATCCACTGCAAGGTAAGCACCATAATGCCGAGCCACGGTTGCAGTTGCTTCAATGTCACAAATTTCCATCATTGGATTGGTAGGTGTTTCAATCCAAACCCAAGAAGCAGGATTTCCGTCTCCAGCAATTGCTTCTTTGACGGCAACATCATCGGTGACATCAACAAGACGCAATTCAATTCGACCAAGGTCGTGAAGTTCTTTTAGTCGCATTGCAACACCGGTGTATGAGTACTGACTAGCTACTACTGGCTTTCCTTGCGGGAATAAATCGAAGATGGCATTTGCCGCAGCCATGCCACTTGAGAAAACTGTGCACCGCCCACCTTCGAGTGCGCCAATTGCTTGCTCCAAGGAATCCAAGGTGGCGTTCCAATCGCGCATGTAGCCATACGGTCCACCTGCGTGCATCGTGCTCGACAACACAATCGGGGGATTGATGGGACCGTCTGGCGTTACAGGTGGACGACCAGCCTGCACTGCAGCGGTATCTAAATTCTTGAAGGACTCATGACCATTTTTCGGCGCGCTCATAGGGAAAACACTAGTGCCATTAGATTTCAAAATGTTTCGGTAGCGTTGGACAGGTGAGTAAGAAAATTCGGGTAGCCGTAATCTTCGGCGGTCGCAGCAGCGAGCACTCGATTTCTTGCATATCTGCAGGCAGCGTACTTCGCGCGCTTGATCGAAATCTTTATGATGTGGTTCCGATTGGCATCACAAAATCTGGCAAATGGGTACTTGAAGCCGACGATGCTGATCGATTAGCGATTCAAAATGGTGTCTTTCCAGAAGTTGATTCCGCAAACCCAGCAGTTCTTTTCACCGCAGATCCAAGTGCTAAAGATTTAGTGGTGCAATCCAAAGTGCCAGAGGTCCTGCAGCAAATAGATGTTGCCTTCCCCGTACTCCATGGACCATGGGGCGAAGATGGCACGATTCAAGGTCTACTTGAATTAGCAGGCATTCCATATGTGGGTTCTGGCGTATTTGCATCAGCCGCCGCAATGGACAAAGCG
>JBEION010000082.1:0-4666 GCA_040377565.1 Candidatus Nanopelagicales bacterium
CAGTTAGTTCAATATCTGGGTTTAGTTCTTGAAGCTCTGGATCAGCCCACGAAGTCATTCCGCCCGACAGGGCTCGGTGCAATAATGCCGACGAGAAGATAACACCATCCAGGCCTTCCACCGTGACAGCAACAGCTACTGCATCTATGCCAACTGGTGAACTAGCAGCGGCGGTGCAGGTAGGTGTTTGTCCCGGTGCAGTTATGAATACGTCTACTGGGGTGTCTACATCAACAACTGGATCAATAATTGATGCCGACATGTCACCGCAGTTTTCCGTAAGGCCATCGACCCACGCCTGGGTAACTTCAACAAGTTCCGGCACAGTGGAAATTGCAATTTCGCCTGGGGAGCAAGTTACATAGCGCTCGGCGAGATCGGCTTTAAACTCTGGGGGCATGGGTGGAGTACAAGCCGAAATCAACAAAGCAACTAGTGCTAGTCCGATTACATTCTTAGTTCTGGTCATTTCCACTCCACACTGTTTTTTCTCTTGGTACCTAAACTAACAAAGTGTGTGCGATCGCAATCGCGATCGCACACACTTTTTATTGCTTCTTACTAACTACTAGCTTCCTTGCTTTGCAAAGAATAGAGCCTTGTTGTAAACAGAGCCCTTGAAGCCTGAGTAACCCTTAGCTGGCTTCTTGCTGCAAGTTGTTACTGCATATTCAACGAACTTCTGAACTGCAGCGCCCTTGGCAGTGCCACCATCTGGGATCAGCGCGTAGGTTACAAGTGCGATCTGGTATGCACCCTTTACCTTCTTGGCGTAGTCAATGTTGATGTCACCATTGGTGTTGATGGTCTGCTTTGAAAGCATGCTTGCAGCTGCAGCAACTGTTGGCTTAACGAACTTGCCAGCAGCATTCTTTACAGATACGCGGCCAACCTTGACATCGATGTCAGAAAGGTCAACGTAACCAATTGCATTTGGTGTGTTGGCTGTCTTGTATGCCATGTCTGTTGAAAGCGCAACGCTTGCACCAGTCTTTACGCCGGCCCATGAAGAGCTAGCATTTGGGAACGCAGTTACGCCATTTTCGTTCAAGTATTCCTGTAGACCCTGGGTTGTACCGGAACTTGTGGAACGGTAGATAACAGTAATAGCTGCATCTGGGAGAGTTGCCTTCGCGTTTAGAGCAGCGATCGCTGGATCATTCCATTTTGCGATTGTGCCAGCAAAGATTCCACCAAGTGTTGCTGCATCAAGCTTTAGTTCCTTAACGCCTGCAACGCTGTGCACGATAGCAATTGAGCCACCGATTACTGGAACAGTGTGGTACGGACCAGCTGGCTTTGACTTGTCACCGGACTGAACTGGAACGTCGGTGAAAGCGAAATCAGATGTGCCAGTTGCAAAGTTTGTGCGACCGGTACCTGAACCTGTTGATGTGTATGTAACTTTGTTACCAGTCTTTGCCTGGTACTGTCCGGCACACTTGGTGACGAAGTTGTTAGCGAATGATGAACCTGATCCGGAGATGTCTGGCTCGGCTGCATTTGCAGGTGTTGCGGCGAACACGGAAGCAGCTAGTGCTCCAGTTACCACGGCGCTTATTAGAGTGCGGCGCATTTTTTCTCCTTAAAGAAATTCCCCGGAGGTTCCGGCTTGTTTGTAGTTCAACATCTGATGGTTACGGTTAGTTCACCTATAGGAATCATTTAGGTGATTTCTAGGTAAACAATTGGTGTCTTATTACCCGAAACGGCCGTTTACGTAATCTTCAGTACGCGGGTCATTTGGTGACGAGAATAAGTTGTCAGTTGACCCAAATTCCACAACGTGACCAGGCTGGCCCTCTTCGGCCAAGAAGAATGCGGTTTGGTCCGATACGCGCTGGGCTTGTTGCATGTTGTGAGTAACAATAACGACAGTCATATCAGAGGAAAGTTCCCGGATAGTTTCTTCGATTCGGCGGGTGGAACCTGGATCCAGTGCTGAACACGGCTCGTCCATTAGCAAAACTTCTGGAGCAAGTGCGAGTGAACGTGCAATACATAAGCGCTGCTGTTGTCCACCAGAAAGTGAGCCAGCAGGTGCATCTAGACGATCTTTAACTTCGTTCCAGAGACTTGCGCGATTTAGGCAACTTTCAACTAATTCATTTTCGTTACTGGAGCGGCGATTACTTAACCGAAGGCCAGCTAAAACATTTCCTTTGATAGTCATGGTTGGGAATGGGTTTGGCTTCTGGAAAACCATTCCGACGCGAAGTCTAATTGTCACTGGGTCAACACCGGCAGCATAAATGTCTTCGTTGTCTAGATACACAGACCCTGCAAGTCCCGCACCTGGGATCAATTCGTGCATGCGATTCAAGGTGCGAATGAAGGTTGACTTACCGCAACCTGATGGACCGATTAGAGCGGTTACTGAGTTAGTTGGGAAATGCAATGAAACATCGGAGAGCACGTGACGTTCCTTGAACCACACATGGATATTGCGCGCCTCTAGGTGGCTATCGGCATCCATTACTGCAATGTTTGAATTCTGAGTCTGCAGATTCATGTTGTTATCTCCTAGTATCGTCATTTTGCTTCACTACTTCTTAATGCTTTTTGCGCTGATTGCACGTGCTGTTCCAAAAATTAATCCAACTACGGCAAGTAGTAAGAATGCAGCGGCCCATGATCGAGCTCGACCAGTGTCAAAACCAGCTGTTAAGAACGCAAAGATGTAAGTAGGAAGAGTTGACATGTCTCCACTGAACACGTTCGCGTTGGTATTTGGATTGACTCTCATGGTCAAAAGCAATGGTGCAGTTTCGCCAACAATGCGAGCAATTCCAAGCAAAATTGCTGTAACCAGACCGGTCTTGGCAGCTGGCATGATGACAAGGAAAAACGCTCTGCGTTGTGGTGCACCCAAAGCAAGTGCTGCTGAGCGCAAATCTCCTGGAACAAGTTTCAAAACTTCTTCACTCATTCGAATTACGGTTGGCAGCATTAATAAGACCAAAGCAGAGGAGGCTAGCCAGCCAGCCGGACGAGAGACGCCGGTTGAAACAAAGACGGCAAAGATAAACAAGCCGGCCACAATCGAAGGTAGACCACTCATCGATTGGGCAAAGAATCTAACGGGACCACGGAAGCGACCACGGGTCTCAGTCAAATAAACAGCAACTGCAATTCCAACCGGTACTGCAATTAATGCAGCTAGGCCAACCACAAGAACTGTGCCAAGTAAGGCGTGTCCGGCGCCACCATATTCAAGCGAGGTAGTTGAAGTTACATAAACATTGTTTTGATAAGCGAAGTGCGGGCTAATTGCATTTAAGCCAAACGAGACAACTGAGAATAAAACTGAACCCAACATAATTGCCACGAAAGTTGTGGCAAATAGAACTGCAACGTTTAATTGCGAATCTGCAACACCACGCTTACCTCGAGTAGATAACGCAGCTAGTCCAGACGCCAAGAGTTGCAATGGGAGAAAAACTAAGAGAAGCGTGATCGGTCCTGGAATCCCAAAAGCTTTACCAATTGCGATTGCTAGTACTACTGGAAGTACAGATGCTAAGGCAATCTTTATAAGTAGCGATTTCGAACGATTGCGCCAAGGGGCTGCATCTTTTGGCCGCGGCAGTAATTCAAGTGTTGCCATTACGAGGCCATCTTTCGTTCAGCTCGTTGCACGATCGATGTTGCAATCATGTTTACGATCAAAGTAAGAACGAAGAGAACTACACCAGCAGCCATTAACGCGCTGATTTCTGTTGCAGTAGCCTCAGCAAATTTCGAAACAATAAGCGACGCTACGTTGCCACCCTTAGGTTCAAGAATTCGATACCAGTTTGTTTCGAAAACTAAGTTGAGTACGAAGAAGATCGCAACAGTTTCACCAAGAGCTCTACCAAGTCCTAGAAGAATTCCACCCAGGATGCCACTTTTTGCAGTAGGAAGAACTACGCGACGCATTGTTGAAAAGTTGGTTCCGCCAAGCGCTGACGCTGCCGATACTAATTCCTTATCAACTCGTCCCATAACTTCGCGACTTACGGACGTGATAATCGGAATGATCATGATCGCGACAGTCCAGCCGGCAATAAAAGGGGCACCTTGGGCGTTTTCAAAATCAGTGCGGAAAAACGGAATAAATCCCAAGTGTTTCGAAAGCAACAATGACCAACTAACAGCTTGCGGGATCAGAACATACAGTCCCCATAGGCCAATCACTACGGATGGCAATGCCGCTAACAGGTCAATTAGGGAGGTAGCAATCTTTGCAACTTTAGGAGGTGCCATGTATTCAATGAAGTAAGCCACAGCAACTGATGTTGGAACTGCGATTATCAAACCAAGAATTGAAACTACAAGGGTTCCAACCAACATCGGCAAAATTTGAAAAGTTCCGGGAGTTGAAGTTGCATCCCAAGTTGAACCAGTTATAAAACTCAGACCTTGTTCGGAAAAAGTCTTCCAAGACCGAATGCTAAGGAAAATCAATACCGCGAAAACTAAAGACATCGTAAAGAACGCAGCAGCAGTTGAAACTGCGAAGAACGCCCGATCGCCCTTGGCTACTTGACGGGTGTTCATCGGGGTGCGCTGGATATCTAAACTCACCCCCAAAGACTAGAAAGTCAAGGGATACAGCGCGTGCAAACTAGGTGAACACCAAGTGAACTGCTTTGGAATTCTTTACGCTTCGAAGCGGTAACCC
>JBEION010000206.1:0-2531 GCA_040377565.1 Candidatus Nanopelagicales bacterium
GGCTCGCGCGTGCTCTTGTGAATAGAGTGACGCGTGTTCCTAGACTGGAGTAGTGCCCAATCCTGGAAATCCCGAGATATTGCTAGAAAACAACGACACCGTTGTTGTGGTTCCAGTGTTCTCTGAGGCTCCGGTTATCGCATCAGTAATTGATGAGCTGGCACAGTATTTTCCAAACATCTATTGCGTTGATGACGGCAGCCCTGATGGTTCTGGGGAAATTGCCGCAAAGTCCGGAGCCCACGTAGTTTGGCACCCAATGAATTTTGGGCAAGGAGCGGCGCTCCAAACTGGAATTGAAGCGGGTCTAGAGAACCCAGAGATCAAATATTTCGTCACATTTGATGGCGATGGCCAGCACTCCCCACTTGATGCCCTGGAAATGGTGCGAACCCTTAGGGCTCAGGAATTCGACGTGGTGTTTGGTTCTCGATTCTTGGATGAGCGAACCGAGTTAACTACCGCAAAGCGCGTGGTACTAAAACTTGCAGTTAGTTATACCAACGCTCTTACTGGATTGAAGTTAACTGATGCCCACAATGGATTGCGTGCCTTTAATCGCAGTGTTGCAAGTTGGATTCACCTCTCGCACAATGGCATGGCACATGCCACCGAAATTGTTAATCAAATTAGTAAAGGTAACTTTAGTTATTGTGAACGCCCGGTTCACATTGTTTACACCGATTACTCCAAAGCCAAGGGACAAAGTCTTTGGAATTCCGTTAACATTCTTTTTGACTTGATATTGAGGTAACCATGCGTATTGCTCAGCTGTTCTTAATGGCCATCATCTTTGTGTTGTTGTGGTTTGCCCTGCACCATCGCTCATCAACCGAGGCTCGCGCCTTCCGCCGCATTGCGTTTTTGGGCCTAACAGTTCTAATCATCTTGGCTGTGATTTTCCCAGGCACTCTAACTTCGATCGCAAACACTTTCGGAATTGGTCGTGGCGCAGACTTGGTCATCTATCTGGTTGCAATCGGCCTACTGTTCTTTTCAGTCAGCACGTATTTAAAGTTTGGCGACATGGATCGTCGCATCACACTTCTTTCTCGTCACATTGCACTTCTTGAAAGCAAGGGCGACATCGGGAGAGTAGATCCGGAAGAGTTACCAAAACCCTAAAGATCACCAGTCTCGCTCCCGTAAGATAGGCGCATGACTTTTGATGTTGCGCGCGTTCGTTCCGCTTTCCCTTCTCTCGAATCTGGTGTTGCCCACTTTGATGGCCCAGGTGGAACCCAAACTCCACTTTCAGTAGGTCAAGCAATCTGTAAGACCATGACTGGCCCCCTTGCCAACCAAGAAACGATTACCCAGGCTGAGCGAAATGCTGAAGCAGCTGTTGACAATGCCAGAAGTGCAATGGCGGATCTTTTAGGTTCTACGCCAGAAGGAATCTTCTTTGGCCGAAGTATGACTCAGATAACGTTCGATATCGCTCGCACTCTGGCCCAAGACTGGGGACCTGGCGATGAAATTGTTGCATCGCGCTTAGATCATGATGCAAACGTTCGTCCTTGGGTTCGGTACGCACAAAAATCTGGGGCAACACTTCGTTGGATTGATTTTGATCCAGCTATTGGCTACTTAGATGTATCCGATGTTGAAGCCGTACTTACTGATCGCACCAAATTAGTTGCGATCACAGCTGCATCGAATCTAATTGGCGCGCGTCCTGACATTCCAGCGATCGCTAAAGCTGTTCATGCAGTCGGCGGATTGCTTTATGTTGATGGCGTTCACAATACCCCGCACGCTGTGGTGGACTTCAAGGCAATGGGAGCTGACTTCTATGGTTGCTCACCTTACAAATTCTTTGGACCCCATCTAGGTGTTATGACTGCCTCTCCGGCACTTTTAGAAACTTTGCACCCAGATAAATTGTTGCCGTCAACTGAACATGTTCCAGAAAGATTTGAACTTGGAACTTTGCCATACGAAATGTTGGCAGGCGTGACCGCTGCAGTTGATTTCATTGCAGATATGGTTCCAGGGTCTGGATCACGCCGGGAGCGAATTGTTGTTTCGCAAACTGCAGCAGATGAGCATGAGCATGCCTTGAATCATCGTTTGCGTGAAGGTTTGCAGGCTATGGAAAACGTCACGCTGTATAGCAATGCCCGACTAAAGACTCCAACTGAGTTATTCAGTTTGGCTGGAATTGATTCTGAACGCGTTTACAAGTTCTTGGCAGAGCTAAACGTTAATGCGCCAGCTGGAAACTTCTATGCGATTGAGTGCTCACGTCATCTCGGTTTAGGTGATGATGGCGCAATACGAGCCGGACTTGCGCCTTACAACACCGTGGAAGAAATTGATCGCTTACTTGAAGGTCTGGCCGAAGCCACTATCAAATTGAAGTAGCCACTTAAGCTACAGAAATTTGATCGCCTGCAACAGTTAGGGCAATTTTTGCAAGTGGGGTTGCGGTCAGGTTCTTCGAGGTTGATTCATCTGGAACACCAACTGAGTCATACTTCGCGCCGTGACAAGCACAAGCAAATCCACTGGCATCTGAATTGGCCTCA
>JBEION010000050.1:0-6160 GCA_040377565.1 Candidatus Nanopelagicales bacterium
GGGGAGCAGCTAAGCCTGCAAGATTTTGTGGCTATCGCGCAGCAGGCTAAGAAAGTAATCTGAGTTCGTGACCAAATCCGTAACCGTACGAGTTCCTGGCAAGGTAAATGTTTACCTTGGGGTAGGACCGCGAGAGTTTTCGGGTTACCACGAACTTGCCACAATTTTTCAAGCCGTTGGAATTTACGACGAAGTCACAGTTTCGGCTGCAGACTCTCTGAAGATTAGCGGCCTAGGTGCTTTTGCAGATCAAATCCCAACTGACGAAACTAACTTGACCTGGAAAGCAGCCGAACTAGTAGCTCGAGCTTGTGGCGAAGATCCAAACATTCATATTCAAATTGATAAATCAATTCCGATTGCAGCTGGCATGGCTGGTGGTAGCGCAGATGCAGCAGCCACACTCGTGGCATGTGACACGTATTGGAATGCCGGCATTCCGCGCGATCAACTTGATGCCATGGCTGCAACTCTTGGATCTGATGTTCCGTTCATGTTGCATGGCGGTTGCGCACTTGGCGTTGGTCGTGGCGATGTGCTTTCCCCAGTAATGATTCGTGGCAGTTTCCATTGGGTCTTTGCGACTTTTGATGAAGGTTTATCTACTGCGCAGATTTATGAAAAGACTGATGAACTGCGTGGCCTGGAATTTGAAGCTGAGCCAGAAGTGCCAACCGAGTTGTTAAGTGCCCTTGCTCGTGGCGATGCACCAGCCCTTGGTCGATTGCTGCATAACGACTTGCAATTAGCAGCGACAACTTCGCGCCCATTGTTAGGTCGAGTTCTCGAGCAGGGAATTGATAACGGCGCTTTGGGAGCGATAGTTTCCGGCAGCGGGCCGACCTGTGCCTTCTTGGTTCGGGATGAATCCAGCGCAATTGATTTAGTCGTTGCACTTAAAGCTTCAGGCTTAGTTGATGACGTTTTGCGCACTCACGGGCCAGTTCATGGTGCGCGAGTTATCTCGACATCAAGATAATCTCCTAGACTCTCTTAAATGAGCACATCAGATGAAGTCGACCGGATTGTCGATGCTTGGCAGCAAGAGCGCCCGGATCTTGATGTTGCTCCACTACAAGTTCTGAGTCGAGTTTCCAGACTTGCTCGCCACCTTGATATCGCAAGACGTGAAGCTTTCGCGGCTAACGATTTAGAGCCGGGTGAATTTGATGTGTTGGCTGCGTTACGCAGAACTGGAAAACCTTACGCGTTAACCCCGTCAGCCTTGATTTCACAGAATCTGGTAACCAGCGGAACTATGACTAACCGCATCGATCGACTTGAATCAAAAAATCTGGTCGCTCGCATGCCAGATCCAACTGATGGCCGTGGCGTGTTAGTTCAACTAACTCAAGCGGGTAAGACTGCAGTTGATCGCGCACTTGATGAATTACTGGCTCGAGAAAAATCGCTGCTTGCTACCGTCTCAAAAGCAGATCGGGAAAAGTTAGCAAATGTATTGCGAGATATTGTTTTGCCATTTGATGAAGAATCAGCTGGCTTAGAGAATTAACGAAAGTTATTTTCCATTTCTTTGACTGATCAAGCGTGGGTTGATCTCTAGGCCGACAGCGCCATTCCAAACTAAGTTAACGAGATGCGCGATCACTTCGTCTTTTGGCGTATCGCGTTCATCCAGCCACCATTGACCAGTTAACGCAACCATTCCTACGAACATGTGCGCATACATCGGAGCCATCTGAAATGGAAAGCCTCGCAACTTGAATTCTTTAGAAAGTAATTCTTCTACTCGCTGCGCTACATCAGATAGCAACGAAGCAAAGCTGCCAGTTGGCGTAGTTGAAGATGAGGCAGCAGGAGAGTCACGTAACAAGATTCGGAAACCGTCAGTGTTGGATTCGATGTAATCAAATAGCGCACAAGCTGTTTGCTCAAGCAGTAAACGCGGATGAACAGCAGTCAAAGCCTTGGTAATTGAGTTCAGTAAGTAAGTCATTTCGCGGTCAACAACAACTGCGTAAAGACCATCTTTGGAACCAAAGTGTTCGTAAACAACTGGCTTGGAAACATTCGCGGTGTTCGCAATTTCTTCAACAGTTACGGATTCGAATCCCTTTTCTGCAAAAAGCATGCGGCCAACTTCAACCAGCTGAGCCCGACGTTCATGACCTGTCATGCGAACTCGGTCAGCATCAGACACGCGGGAACGCCCGGATAGATCCAGGTCGTTTTCGTGATCGTGTGTGATTGCCACAGAAATTCCTTTGTCTGATGTGCTCGCTTTTAGGATACCGCGTACGCAATTGGTCACTTGCTCTTGTGCAAATGGGTACGAAGGTGTGCGAAATCCTATTCGTTTTGGGAATCTTGCCCCTTGGCGAATAAGATTTGCAGGCAGGCCAAGGGATACCGCGGTCCGCATTCCCGGATCGTCTAATGGCAGGACAGCACTCTTTGGAGGTGCTTATCGTGGTTCGAATCCACGTCCGGGAGCAAGTTTGAAACAGTAAACTAGGTATGTGAAATCAACGGGCGCGCAGACTTCTGAGCCCGCCGCAGTTATTGTCCTAGCTGCCGGGGCTGGCACCCGAATGAAATCCACAAAGCCAAAAGTCCTGCATGAAGTTTTAGGGCTGACTTTGTTAGACCACGTGCTTCACGCCGCCTCAGATTTAAACAGTAAAAAGACTTTGGTAATTGTTGGTCACGGTCGAGATCAGGTTCAGGAACATTTAGCCAAGGCACATCCTGCTGTAGTAACTGCGGTACAAGATGAGCAAAACGGCACGGGTCACGCAGTCAAGATTGCACTTGATGCACTTGGGGAATTAACTGGCCCAGTCTTAGTGCTAGCTGGTGACACACCGCTCCTGACAACTTCGGATATGCAACTAACGCTTGATGCGCTTGCTGGAAAATCTGCAGCTGTTTTAACTGCGCATTTGGCGGATGCAACTGGATACGGTCGGATAGTTCGAAACGCAAGTAACGGTTTTGAAAAAATCGTGGAGCACCGAGATGCAACTGATTCCGAATTACTTCTTACTGAAGTTAATTCAGGCGTCTACGCATTTGATGCAAAGTTACTGCGCGAAAGTCTTGCAAAGCTAACGACGAATAATTCTCAAGGCGAACAGTACTTAACCGACGTACTTGGAATTTTGCGAAGTGAAGGTCATGAAGTTTCTGCCGTTGCAACATCGGAAGAAAACATTCTGGGCGTAAATGATCGTCGTCAGCTTGCTGATGCTGGTGCGATTCTGCGAACTCGTATCAATAACGAATGGATGATGGCTGGCGTGACCATGGTGGATCCAAATTCAGTTTGGATTGATCGCACTGCAGTTCTTGAATCTGACGTGACGCTTTTGACCAATGTTTCGATTACGGGTGCCAGCACGATTCGAGGCGGGGCAACTATTGGACCAGATTGCTCATTACATGACACAGTTGCAGATCATTGCGCAACCGTGATCCGGACAACTTCAAATGGCGCAGTGATTGGTGAAGGCGCAAACGTTGGCCCATACACCTACCTTCGCCCGGGCACAGTGCTTGGCGCAGGTGCTAAAGCTGGTGGCTTCGTTGAGATGAAGAATGCAAACCTCGGAGTCAATGCCAAAGTCCCACACCTTTCTTACGTAGGCGATGCCACGATTGGCGAAGGCACCAACATTGGGGCTGCCACAGTATTTGTGAATTACGACGGCCAAGAAAAGCACCACACTCAGGTTGGTAGCCATGTTCGGATTGGCAGCGACACCATGTTGGTTGCTCCGCTAGTCATTGGCGATGGTGCTTACACGGCTGCTGGTTCAGTAATTACCGAAGATGTGCCCGCTGGTTCCATGGCGGTTGGCCGGGCGCGCCAGCGCAACATTGTCGATTGGGTGCTTCGACGTAGACCCGGTAGCGACTCGGCTAAGGCAGCACTGGCAGACTCATCCCATAAGAACTCCAAGTAAAGGAACATAGATGACTGGCATCACGCAGAACAATGCAAAGCGGATGGTTCTTATCGCAGGCCGGTCACACCCTGAACTCGCACAAGCCGTAGCTGACAACCTTGGTGTTGAACTAGTTCCTACTCGGGCTTACAACTTTGCAAATGGCGAAATCTTTGTTCGCTTCGAAGAATCCATTCGTGGTTGCGACGTCTTTGTACTTCAAACTCACACAGCACCAGTTAATGAATGGATCATGGAGCACTTGCTTATGGTCGATGCGCTAAAGCGCGCTTCGGCAAAGCGAATCACCGTTGTAGCTCCGTTCTATGGTTACGCCCGCCAAGATAAAAAGCATGCAGGTCGCGAACCGATCTCAGCTCGCTTGATGGCTGACCTTTTTGCAACTGCTGGCGCAGATCGTTTGATGAGTGTGGACCTTCACACTGCTCAGATTCAAGGTTTCTTTGACGGACCAGTTGATCACTTGTTCGCACTTCCAATTCTTGCCGCACACGTAGGTCGCACGGTTGATCGCGACAAGATCACCGTGGTATCTCCGGATGCTGGCCGCGTGCGTGTGGCTGAACGTTGGACTGACATCTTGAGCGCACCACTTGCGATCATGCACAAACGTCGCGATCCAGATGTTCCAAACGAAGCCAAGGTCCTTGAAGTAGTTGGTGACGTTAAGGGTCGCATCTGCGTTGTAGTTGACGACATGATCGATACCGGTGGCACCATCGTTAAGGCTTCTGAGGCTTTGTTTGAAAACGGTGCATCCGATGTAATCGTTACTGCCACTCACGGAATTTTCTCGTCACCTGCAGCCCAGCGTTTGCAGGATTCAGGTATTCGCGAAGTGATCGTGACAGACACGCTTCCGATTCCACCGGAAAATCAATTCGCAAATCTAACAATCCTTCCAATTGCACCATTGCTAGCTCGAGCCATCAAGGAAGTATTTGATGAAGGTTCAGTTGCCAGCTTGTTCGACCACGTCGGAGTCTAAGAACTCCCGTTAAATCAAGGTCGTTTAGGTTAAGTAATCTCGCTCGTTTTGGCCTTGAGTGCTGACCTGGGCTAATCTAGGGATGCTCCTCGGCGAGGGCCCTAAAAAGCCGTAATCGACGAAGGTCCGTTGTGGAGCTATCCATAAATGACCTAGCACGAGGAGAAATAAATGAGTGACGCATTAGTCGCAGAAGCCCGATCAGATTTTGGCAAGGGCGCATCACGTCGTCTTCGCCGTGACGGCAAAGTTCCAGCAGTGGTTTACGGGCACGGAATTGCTCCAATCCACATCGCCCTGGATGCACATACCTTGAGACTTACTCTTCGCAAGAAAGTAACTTCTCTTGACATCGTCCTTAACGGAAAGACTGAAACCGTTGCACCACGCGACCTTCAGATTGATCCAGTAACCCGCGGTATCGAGCATGTTGACTTGGTTTACGTAACAGCAGCAGAAGCTGCAACGCTTGCGCGTGAAGCCGCTGAATCACATGCACGTCAAGAAGCAGATGCAGCAGCAGCAATCGCATTGGCAGAATCAAAGGCTGCAGCTCGCGCTGAAGCTGATGCTGCAAGCGATGCACCTGCCGCTGAAGCAGGAGCAGAAGCTGCCAGCAGCGATGACGCCAGCAGCGATGCACCTGCAGAGGAATCTGCAGAGTAAGACCGTGTCAGATAACGGTGCGTGGCTTGTAGTGGGACTCGGTAACCCGGGTCCCACTTACGCATCTACGCGCCACAACATCGGTGCCATGGTTATCGATGAACTGGTTTCACAGAATTCTGAAAAGTTAACCAGACATAAAAGAGCACTTGCTGATGTTTCCGAAACCCGGATTAGTGGTGCACAAGTAGTTTTGGTAAAACCACTTTCTTACATGAATGAATCTGGCGGCCCAGTAAAGGCGCTAGCGAAGTTTTACAAAATTGCGCCTGAGCAAATTATCGTGCTGCACGATGAACTGGATATTCCACTTGCCACAATCCGGGTAAAGCTTGGTGGCGGCGACAACGGTCACAATGGTTTGAAATCAATTCGGTCTGCAATGGGCAGTGGGGATTGGTTCCGAGTTCGGTTAGGTATTGGCCGGCCACCAGGTCAGCAAGATCCCGCAGACTTTGTATTAAGAAACTTTGCCAGCTCCGAAAGTGCGGAAGTTGAAATTTTGAAGTCCCAAGGCTGTGAAGCAGTTTCAGCCTTGATTACCAAAGGCTTGATCGAAACGCAGAATTTGTATAAC
>JBEION010000075.1:0-4863 GCA_040377565.1 Candidatus Nanopelagicales bacterium
AACCAAGACGCGAGACTAAAACTAAAACTGGACCTTTAGTTAGTGCTGTCTTCATTCCTTGCATAACTGTCGAAGGAATTCGCGAACCGCTTGCTGCTGGATTTATCTTTGTTCCGGCTTCATCCAGAGCGCTTCGAACTTTTGGTGATTCGTTTCGCAGTTGATCTCTGCTTTTTGCAACGTGTGCCAGCCATGGCATTAGTGCGCAGGTTTCAACGGACATAGTTGCGCCGGCAAAAACTAGAGCGGTATTTTGTTGTGCGCTACGCAGAACTGCAACATCACGGGCATGCCAGTACGGAGCCTGCGGATCCGACAAGGTGTCATTCCAGTCATCCCAAACGCAAATTGCAGTTAAGTCCTTTACTGGCGCAAAGACGGCAGCGCGAGTCCCAACCACAATGCTTGCGGTGCCGCGAAGTACCGAAAGCCAACTGCGATATCTCTGGGCTGGGCCATCATCAGCTGCCAAGATTGCGACGGAAGATTTTGGACATCCAAGTTCAACAAGTGATTGGACTATGCGATCAATTGCAGCACGATCTGGAACTACGACAATTACATTTCCATCATTAGCCGAAACAGTTACGGAATACTGCGCAAGTAAAACTGCCGCGTCATCGCAACCAGTTGTGACAACTGCGCGGGGTGCATCGCCGGCGATAGTTCGTTTGATTAACGCAGCTCCCCCGGTGTAATCGGCCCAAGCCGTTGGTTCAATGTCGGAAACTTTTGACGCAGGTGCGAAGACTGTTGCTTCGGCAGTGGCATGACGATTAGGGATAGCACTTCGCAAGACATCCGAAAGCGTGCCTGCTTGTCTGGCAACAACCGACTTTGCTAATTCAAGTACTTCAGGGATTAAGGCAACTTCTGGTGAGATCACATTGGTTAATGCCGCCAAGGTGCCTGGGTGATCACTTTCATCTGAACGCGAGATCAGCCAGCCGTCTGTTAGTTTTCCTGCAAAGCGGACACGGACTCGAACGCCTGGTTGAGCAAGATCAGAAAACTTCTCAGGCACTGCGTAGTCGAAAACACGATCAAGATGTGGGAGTGGGCTATCGATGACGATGTGGGCGACGGGTGCGATTTTGGCAATCGGAACTTCTGCCTTAACTCGCTTCTTTTTGCCTGGGACCAGGCTTAGTTGATCGTCACTCACGAGAACAGTCTTTCACTCTTATCTGACATGGAGTATTTGCGTTGAATTTACGTGCTTACCCTTGGGTGCAAACACGCCGAACCCGCAATTTATGCCATCAGATTTTGGCATAAATTGCTTTTTAGACGTTCGGCTTTGTTTCACAGGAATCTCAGAGCCATTGAAGCCTTTGCCTGAGGAGTCACATTGGCTTTGTTTCACCCAAGCGAAAGCAAATTGAAACTTGTGTTGAGAAAAAACAAGAGGCCAAGCATTCCTGCTTGGCCTCTTGAGAGATAGCTTGGGATTAGATTGCGGCCTTAAGTGCTTCGGCGCGATCGGTGCGTTCCCAAGTGAATCCTGGGCGACCGAAGTGACCGTAAGCAGCTGTTGGGCGGTACTTAACAACGCTGGTGTTAAGAAGTTCTAGATCAGCGATGATCGCAGCTGGGCGAAGATCGAAGACCTTCAATACTGCTTGGCGAATGTTTTCTTCTGGAACTGTTCCGGTTCCGAAAGTTTCAACGAAAACACCTACTGGTTGTGCTTTACCAATTGCGTAAGCAACTTGAACTTCACAACGCTTTGCAAGGCCAGCTGCAACAACGTTCTTTGCAACCCAACGCATTGCATATGCTGCAGAGCGGTCAACCTTTGATGGATCTTTTCCGGAGAATGCGCCACCACCGTGACGAGCCATGCCGCCGTAAGTATCAACGATGATCTTGCGACCAGTTAGACCAGCGTCACCCATAGGTCCACCAACAACGAACTTTCCAGTTGGGTTAACCAGTAGCTTGAAGTCAGTTGCATCGATATCGAATCTTGCCAAAATTGGCTCAACAACATTTGCGCGAACTTCTGGCGCAAGCTGCTTATCAAGATCAATGTGTTCTGCGTGCTGTGATGAAACCACAACTGTGTCAAGACGAACTGGACGATCTCCGTCGTATTCGATTGTTACTTGAGTCTTACCGTCCGGACGTAGGTAGTCCATCTGGCCGGACTTGCGAACTGAAGTTAGTTGCTCAGCTAGACGGTGAGCGATTGTGATTGGCAATGGCATTAGTTCTGGTGTGTCATCAGATGCGTAACCGAACATAAGACCTTGGTCACCAGCGCCTTGGCGATCTAGTGGATCTGCTGAACCGGAAACGCGCTCTTCGAATGCATCGTCAACACCCTGTGCAATATCTGGTGACTGAGCACCGATTGAAACTGAGATGCCACAGGAATTTCCATCGAAACCTTTTTCGGAGCTGTCGTAACCAATTTCGTTAACAACAGTGCGAACAAGTGCCATAACGTCAGCGAAGCCATTAGTTGTAACTTCGCCGGCAACGTGGATTTGTCCAGTTGTAAGCATGGTTTCAACCGCAACGCGGCTCTTTGGATCTTGAGCTAATAAGTCATCAAGGATGGCATCAGAAATCTGATCTGCCATCTTGTCTGGGTGACCTTCAGTAACTGATTCAGAAGTAAATAAACGACCTGACATGTAAGTGCCTTTGCTAAATAGAGAACAGTAAGTATGTGGGCTGCGCGCATACTTAGGGGCTCCTGGTCAGGTGCGCATTTCCTCTAGAACTTTATCAGGTTTGCGAACGCTAATGAGCAAGCAGATCGGCTAATTGATAAGGGTTTGCACTAATGGTCAGTGCTGAAGCGCGATGACTGCATCCCAAATGGCATGGGCTATTTGAGTCTTTGAGGTCTTAGAAACCGTAGTTTGTGAGGCTGGCTCGCGAGTCAAGATCGTCACTTCATTGTCATCCGTGCCAAAAGCAAGGTTTGGTCCCACTTCATTGATGACTAGCAGGTCGCATCCTTTGCGTTGCAATTTTGCGATGCCGTGTTCAAGTACGGATCCGTGATCGTCACCGGTTTCAGCTGCGAAGCCAACGATGATCTGGTCTGGGTGCGATGTGTTTCGGTGAGTTACTAGATCAGCCAAAATGTCTGTGGTGCGAACCAGCTCGATTGTTGGTGAGGAGCCATCATCAGACTTCTTCATCTTTGAAGTGTGAGTTGATTTTGGTTTGTAATCAGCAATTGCGGCTGCCATCACGATTGCATCTGCCGTCATTGAGGCCTTCATAACCGCTGCATGCATGTCATCGCCAGTGATTACATTTTCAATAGCTACACCTGCTGGCATAGATACTGAAGCGTTGGCACAAATCAAAGTGACTTTCGCGCCACGATCTCTAGCTGCAATTGCTAATGCCACACCTTGCTTGCCACTTGAACTATTTCCCAGGAAGCGAACTGGATCTAAGAACTCGCGAGTGCCACCTGCGGTGATCACAATGTCTTGGCCCAAAAGATCTTGTTCGCTCAATACGCCAAGTGCTACCGAAACAATTTCTTCAGCTTCAGGTAATCGACCTGGACCACTATCGGCTCCAGTTAACCGACCATCAGCTGGATCGATAACTATTGATCCACGGGAACGAAGCGTTGCGACGTTTTCTTGGGTAGCTGCGTTAAGCCACATTTCGGTGTGCATTGCAGGTGCGTACACAATTGGGCAACGAGCAGTGAGCAAAACATTTGTAAGTAAGTCGTTTGCGGCGCCACTTGCGGCGCGAGAAAGTAAATCTGCGGTGGCGGGAGCAACAATAACTAAATCTGCAGCCTGACCAAGGCGCACATGTGGCACATCAGGAACGTCGTCCCACACTTCAGAGATAACTGGATTGCCTGAAAGCGCTTCCCAGGTTGCGGAGCCAACAAAATTCAGCGCGGCTTGGGTAGGAACAACTTGTACGTTGTGTCCGGCTTCGGTAAGTAGGCGCAAAATTGACGCAACTTTGTAAGCAGCAATGCCGCCGCTGACGCCAAGGACTACGTTAAGTGATTTTGTTCGTGCTGAGGAAGTCACGGAAAGTTCCGATAACTACGGTCGGTTAAACCGACTTAAGCAGCAGTTTCCGGTTCAATGGTCAATTTACCTTCGTTGATTTCGCGAAGTGCAATTGACAATGGCTTTTCTTGATTGCCGGATTCAACTAGTGGACCAACGTATTCAAGTAGGCCTTCACCAAGCTGTGAGTAGTAAGCGTTGATCTGACGAGCACGCTTGGCTGCATAGATAACCAATGCATACTTGGAGTCCGCGACGGCCAAAAGTTCGTCGATCGGTGGGTTGGTGATGCCCTCTGGAGCAGCTGCAGTCACGTTGGACTCCTTGAAATCAGTGATTTGGGAAAACTCTTACTGGAGATATTGTACCAACTCGCGGGCTGCCCGCGAAACGTCGTCATTTACGATCACGTGATCAAAGAAACCCGATGATTCCAACTCTTTTAAGGCGGTATCTAAGCGTTCTTGGATTTGGGTAGCGGTCTCAGTCCCTCGGCCAGCAAGGCGAGCTTCTAGGTCTGCCCAGGCAGGTGGCTCAAGGAAAACTAGGACAGCTTCGGGCATTGATTCCCTAACTTGGCGAGCGCCTTGAACTTCAATTTCCAAAAGCACTGGAATGCCTTGAGCTAGTTTTTCTTCAGCAGATTTGCGAGGTGTGCCATAACGATTGCCAGCAAACTCAGCCCACTCTAGGAGTTCATTGTTGGCAATCATGTCCGTGAACTCTTCTTGGCTGACATAGAAATAGTTTTCGCCGTGAACTTCTCCCGGACGTGGGGCGCGAGTAGTTGCCGAAACCGAAAGCCAAGTAGTTGGAAGTTCTTTCAGGGCCTCACGACTCACCGAGGATTTAC
>JBEION010000079.1:0-4786 GCA_040377565.1 Candidatus Nanopelagicales bacterium
ACGCACTGGCTCCAGCCGACTTAGTTGGAACCGACATTGAAAGTGCAACTGCCGGCTTGCCACAACAAGGTGCCGGTGGTTGGCAAGTAGATCTTCAAATGACTACGGATGGCGCAAAGAAGTTTGCAGATTCCACCACAAAGCTTTCCGCCCTTGAATCTCCAAACGATCAGTTTGCGATTGTGCTTGACGGCGTAGTCATCAGCGCACCTTCGGTAAACGAACCAATTCTTGGTGGCTCAGCCGTTATCTCCGGTTCATTCACTGCTGACGAAGCGCGCGCGTTAGCTCAAGTTCTAAAGTACGGCGCTTTGCCGGTAGGTCTTGAAGTAGATGAAGTTCAGCAGATTTCACCGACATTAGGTAACGATCAATTGCAAGCCGGATTAATTGCTGGTGGCTTTGGTTTGCTTCTAGTTGTGATTTACCTACTTCTTTACTACCGCGCACTCGGCGTGATTGCGGTAGTCAGCCTGGTAGCAGCAGCCATTATGACTTATCTAGCGTTTGTGATCCTGGGACGTGGAATCGGCTTCACACTTACTTTGTCCGGTGTAGCTGGAGCGATTGTTGCTATCGGTATTACCGCAGACTCTTTCGTTATTTACTTTGAACGCATCCGAGACGAGATCCGAGAAGGTAAGCGCCTCCGAGTTGCGATCGATCAGGGATGGATCAGAGCACGCCGAACTATTCTGGCCGCAGACTTTGTATCCCTACTTAGCGCAGCAATTCTTTATTACTTGTCCGTCGGTAGCGTTCGTGGCTTCGCCTTTACCCTAGGTCTGATCACGTTCGTAGACATCGCAGTGGCCTTCATGTTCACGCGTTCACTGGTAACAAAGCTTGGAAACTCTAAATGGATGAACTCAGGCTCAGCCTGGACTGGAGTATCGCCAACTCGACTTGGGGTAACAAGTTCAACATCGGAGGTTAACTAATGGCTGGTTTAAGTCAACTAGGAAATAGCCTCTACCGCGGTGATGTCTCTTACAACATTGTGGGCCGCCGTAAAGCTTGGTATTTGGTTTCTGCAATCCTGATCGTTTTGTCGATCGCGACTCTGGGTGTTCGCGGATTGAATCTTGGAATTGAATTCAAGGGTGGCGCAGAGTTCTCAGTTCCGCTAACTGTTGCGAATGACGAGTCAGTATCGCAAGCTCGCGAAACTGTGCTTGCCGCTGGCGAGACACCGTCAACCGTCACAATCATTGGTGGCGACACAATTCGAATTCAAACTCCTGCACTTTCCACGGAGGCATCTAACGCATTGAGCGCTGCACTGGCAGATTCATTTGCGGTAGAGGAAGCTAACATCAAGGTTCAGCTGGTTGGACCAAGTTGGGGCGATGAAGTAACCCAGAATGCGCTTCGAGCGCTACTGGTTTTCTTGGTTCTGGTCGCAATCTTCTTGTCGATTTATTTCGAATGGCAAATGGCGATTGCGGCATTAGCAGCATTGGCTCACGACGTTTTAATCACTGTTGGTATTTACGCCTTAAGTGGTTTCGAGGTAACTCCGGCTAGCGTGATCGGCTTCCTGACAATTCTTGGTTATTCGCTCTATGACACCGTTGTGGTTTTCGACAAAGTTAAGGAAAACACCAAGGGTATTCACGGTGGATCACGTACGACTTACAGCGAAGCTGCAAATCTTGCGCTGAATCAAACTCTGGTACGAAGCATCAACACTTCTATCGTTGCATTGCTGCCGGTCCTTTCAATTCTGGTAGTTGGAGTTTCGCTTCTTGGAGTGGGAACTTTGAATGACTTGGCATTGGCTCTGTTCGTTGGCATGCTCGTGGGAACCTATTCTTCGATCTTCGTTGCTACTCCGTTCTTGTGCCAGATGAAAGAACGCGCTGCCGAGAACATTGCATTGGCTAAGCGTGTGCAAGCCCGTCGTAAGGGCGGAGATGCTGCCAACGATGTAAAGCCAGAGATTTCAATTGGTGCGCCGATTGTTTCGTCCGCTGGACCAAGGCAACAGCGGGTTAAGAAAACCCGTTCTGGCAGATCAGGAAAGTAAACCGACATGGATCGCGCTGGAGTCACCGCATTAATTGCGCAGATTCCTGACTACCCACTGCCTGGTGTAATTTTCAAAGATGTAACTCCGATCTCGGCCAATCCAGATGCCGCCTTGTGGGTTAACTCGGAAATCGCCACAAGGTTTGCAAACTCAGGTATCACTCACATAGTTGGCGTCGAAGCTCGCGGATTTATCTTGGGCGCTTCGTTAGCAGCGCACATGCATTTAGGTTTTGTTCCAATTCGCAAGAGTGGAAAACTTCCGCGAGCGACATTTCGAGCTGAGTATGAACTTGAATATGGCGCTGACTCAATTGAAATCCACCAGGACGCTCTTACTAAGAGCGATCGTGTATTAATCGTGGATGATGTGCTTGCTACAGGTGGTACTGCCTGCGCAGCCATTGACTTGATTCAAGAATGTGGCGCTGAGGTACTCGGTATTGCAGTGTTGCTAGACCTTGCATTCCTTGGTGGTGGCGCAAAAGTCGCTAGCCGTGACTCGAGAATTGACGTCTTCGCAGTCTTATAAGTTTCCAAATAGAATGTGGGATAACTAAGGAGGCGCTATGACAACTGACTTATCAGCTGGCCTGCCGCTTGCCTTAGCCGAACGTTTCCCACAGGGTTTAGAAACCCCAATCCCAGATCAACTGCGCGAAGTCATCGATACTTTGCTCAAGTTCCATCCGGGCAGCGATGAATCCGAGATCATTAGGGCATATCAAACTGCGGACTACTTCCACAGAGCCCAGAATCGCAAGTCTGGCGAACAGTACATAACTCACCCAATCGCAGTATCTGGCATGTTGGCCGATCTTGGCATGACTTCATCCACGGTCATTGCGGCCTTGTTGCATGACACAGTTGAAGACACTGAATACGACTTAGAACATTTGCGCGCCGACTTTGGCGATGAAGTTGCTGGTTTAGTTGATGGCGTTACCAAATTAGACAAAGTTAAGTACGGTCAGGCATCTGCATCCGAAACTGTTCGCAAAATGGTAGTTGCCATGGCCAGAGACATTCGAGTTCTCGTTATCAAATTGGTTGACCGGCAACACAACATGCGAACACTTTCATATTTGTCACCAGAAAAACAAGAACAAAAAGCACGCGAGACTTTAGAGATTTATGCCCCGTTAGCTCACCGCCTAGGTATGAATTCAGTTAAGTGGGAACTTGAAGATTTAGCTTTTGCCTCGTTGTATCCAAAAATGAGTGATGAGATTGCTCGATTGGTTTCGCAACGCGCTCCAGCTCGTGATGAAAGCCTCAAGACGATTGTTGACTTCGTAGACTCTGATCTTGCTGAGAACGAAGTTAAGGCGACGGTCAGTGGTCGTCCGAAACATTTCTACAGCATCTACCAAAAGATGATTGTGCGAGGACGCGATTTCGACGACATTTACGATTTGATCGGCGTCCGCATTCTGGTCGATAGCGTGCAAGATTGCTATGCCACTTTGGGAATCATTCACAATCGTTGGAATCCGGTGCCAGGCCGATTCAAGGACTACATCGCTATGCCAAAGTTCACGATGTATCAGTCACTTCATACAACAGTGATCGGTCCAAACGGCAAGCCAGTTGAATTTCAAATTCGAACTCAAGAAATGCACCGCGCTGCTGAATATGGCGTGGCATCACATTGGCGTTACAAGCAAGACAAGGTAGCCGGTAAAGATGGACCAGATGACCTTGGTTGGGTGCGCCAACTTTTGGATTGGCAACGCGAAACTGCCGATCCAGGGGAGTTCCTTGATTCCTTGCGAGATGACTTAGGTGCAGCCGAAGTTTATGTCTTCACTCCAAAAGGCGAAGTTATGGCGCTGCCAGCTGGAAGTACCCCGATTGACTTTGCATACAGCGTCCACACTGAAGTTGGAAATAGGTGCGTGGGTTCCCGTATCAACGGAAAACTTGCTCCGCTGGATACCAAGTTGGCCAACGGTGACAACGTAGAGATCATCACCAATAAATCTGATTCAGCTGGCCCATCACGCGACTGGATCAACATCGTGGCTAGTGCCCGAGCCAAGTCCAAGATCAAGGCCTGGTTCTCCAAAGAGCGGCGTGAAGAAGCGATCGAAACTGGCAAAGAAGCAATAGTACGAGCCATGAAGAAAGGTGGCGTGCCACTTCGGTTACTCACCAACAGCATGCTCAACACACTGGCACTGGAATCAAATTACGCAGACGTCAGCGCACTTTATGCAGCCGTTGGTGAAGGTCATTTGGGCGCCCAAACTGTTGTAACCAGATTGACTGCCTCCCTTGGTGGCGATGAAGGCTTAATCGAAGATGCTTCCGAGCAAGTACTGCCAAGCCGAGTTGCAAATCGTCGCGATGCAAAACCAGATCCTGGCATTACCGTAATTGGCGCCGATGACACTTGGGTTAAGTTGTCACGCTGCTGCACGCCGGTGCCAGGCGATGAAGTACTTGGTTTCGTTACGCGCGGATCAGGCATCTCGGTCCACAGAACTGATTGCGTGAATGCTGATGATTTGCGAACTCAACCAGAACGTCTAGTTGAAGTAGCTTGGACTCCTGGCAAGAGCAGTATTTTCTTAGTGAACATTCAAGTCGAAGCTCTTGATCGGGCCCGATTGCTTTCAGATGTTACCCGGGCACTTTCAGATCAGCACGTAAACATTTTGAATGCGTCGGTTACCACTACTAAGGATCGCGTAGCCATCTCACGTTTCACATTCGAGATGGGGGATCCGTCACACTTGAATCAAGTGCTGCG
>JBEION010000052.1:0-6001 GCA_040377565.1 Candidatus Nanopelagicales bacterium
AATCCGTAGCGAGCACGATCTCGTTGAAAAATACCTACATCACCTGAACTCCAGCATTTCCAATTCTTTGGAAGGTCTAACAGTTGTTGTTGATGGCGCCAATGGATCTGCATCGCTTGTTGGACCAGAGGCATTGCGTCGTGCGGGTGCCCAAGTAATCTCAATTCACTGTGAACCTAATGGCTTGAACATTAATGAAAACTGCGGCTCAACTCACATGGTTGATTTATTCGCTGCCGTTGTAAAGCATGGCGCAGACCTTGGTATCGCTCATGACGGTGATGCAGATCGTTGCTTAGCCGTTGATGCTGATGGCAACTTTGTTGATGGCGACCAGATCTTGGCTATCTTGGCTTCTGGTCGAAAGACTCGTGGCGCTTTAGTTGGAAACACAGTTGTTGCAACCGTGATGTCTAACTTGGGATTCAACATTGCGATGAAAGAACTTGAGATCGAAGTAATTGCAGCAGCAGTTGGCGATCGTTACGTACTTGAAGAAATGCGTACTGGTGGATTCACAATCGGTGGCGAGCAAAGTGGTCACGTAGTTCTTAGCGAATACGCAACCACAGGTGATGGCGTACTTACCGCACTTCATTTGATGTCGGAAATGAAAGCAACTGGAAAATCAATGGCAGAACTAGCTGCGATTGTTAATCGCTTGCCACAAGTCTTAATCAACGTTCCAAATGTTGATAAGAGTGCAGTTTCGAAATCAGCAGTTTCTGAAGCTGTTGCAAAATTGGAGCAAGAACTAGGCAGCACTGGACGCATCCTGTTGCGCCCAAGTGGAACTGAGCCTTTGATTCGCGTAATGGTCGAAGCAGCCACAGCCGATCAAGCTCAGAAAGTCGCGAAAGAACTTGCTGAAGTAGTCGCTACCCACTGCGCCCTTAGCTAATCGGTAGACTCAAAGCATGTGCGGAATCGTTGGATATGTCGGCCCGCAACAAGCCCAAAATGTAGTCATTGAAGGCCTGCGCCGATTGGAATACCGGGGCTATGACTCTGCAGGTATCGCAATTGTTTCCGATCAGGCAATCCAAACTCGCAAAAAGGCGGGCAAGCTAGCCAACCTAGAAGCTGAGTTAGTAGACAGCCCAATCTCGCCGTCACACACTGGAATTGGTCACACTCGTTGGGCAACGCATGGCGCACCAAACGATGTCAATGCTCATCCGCATGTAAGTGAAGATGGATCAATTGCTGTGATCCATAACGGCATTATCGAAAACTTTGCAATGCTTCGCGACAAGTTAATTGCCGATGGCGTCACACTTCGCAGTCAAACCGATACCGAAGTTGTGGCTCACTTACTTTCGAAGCAAATGAAAACCACGCCTGGACTTGCTGACGCGCTTCGGGAAGTTTGCCAAGTGCTTACCGGCGCATTCACATTGGTCGTCGTCCATGCAGATACACCTGATGTTGTCGTTGCGGCCCGCCGAAATTCACCACTTGTTGTTGGGCGAGGGGATGGCGAGAACTTCCTAGCTTCAGACGTTGCTGCATTTATTGCTCACACTCGTAATGCAATTGAGCTTGGCCAGGATCAAATCGTTGAGATCACACCGAACTCAATTGAAGTAACTGACTTTTACGGAAAACCTGCTGA
Organism: Candidatus Nanopelagicales bacterium; assembly: GCA_040377565.1. GTDB lineage: Bacteria > Actinomycetota > Actinomycetes > S36-B12 > UBA5976 > UBA5976. The sequence continues at coordinate 1,616 of JBEION010000052.1, forward strand.
CTACACCGAATACGAAGTTACCTGGGATGCGGCCGCTGCCGAAAAGGGTGGCTTTGACCTATTCATGCTTAAGGAAATTGCAGAGCAGCCAAAGGCAGTTGCTGACACTTTGCTTGGTCGCATTGATAAGTCTGGAAAAGTAACGCTTGCTGATTTAGGTCTAGACGATGCCTTCCTTAAGACCATCGACAAAATCATCATCACTGCATGTGGCACGGCTTATCACTCCGGCTTGATCGCCAAGTATGCAATTGAACACTGGACTCGGATTCCATGTGAAGTTGAGTTGGCCAGCGAATTTAGATACCGCGATCCAATTTTGACGCCAACAACTTTGGTGGTTGCAATCAGCCAATCCGGTGAGACCATGGACACTTTGATGGCTATGCGTTACGCCCGCGAACAAGGCGCCAAAGTTTTGGCTATCTGCAATAGCAACGGGTCAACAATTCCACGCGAAAGCGATGCGGTTATCTACACTCACGCTGGACCTGAAATTGCAGTTGCTTCAACCAAGGCGTTCTTAACTCAGATTGTTGCGTGCTACTTATTCGCAATGTATTTAGCCCAAACTCGGGGAACTGGTTACGGCAAAGATGCAGCCACAGTTGCACTCGAACTAAGTGACATGCCAAGCATGATCGACTTAGTTCTGGATACAACAGAGGGCGTAAAGGCAATTGCCAAAGAATTGATTAACAAGCAATCCGTACTTTTCTTGGGACGAAGCGTTGGGTTCCCAGTTGCACTTGAAGGTGCATTGAAGCTCAAGGAATTGGCTTACATGCACGCAGAAGGCTTTGCTGCCGGGGAACTAAAGCATGGTCCGATTGCATTGATTGAAGATGGCATTCCAGTGTTTGTAGTTGTGCCGCCACAGGATGATGAATTACACGACAAGATCGTTTCTAACATTCAGGAAGTTCGAGCTCGTGGCGCACTAACTATCGTGCTTGCCGAAGAGGGTGACGAATCAATTAATGAATTCTCAGATCACATCATTCGCTTGCCTAAGGTCCCAGCATTAATGCAGCCATTAGTTGCCACAGTTCCATTGCAGATTTTCTCGTGTGAGATGGCTACCGTGAAGGGCTATGACGTTGATCAGCCAAGAAACTTGGCAAAGAGTGTCACTGTTGAATAACTTCTGAAAGAAGTTATTCAACCAATAGAAACTGTTAGATAGTTTGTTATTCGGCTTGATGCCTTGTCGTAAAGCAAATCCGATTGCCTTCTGAGTCCTTGATCTCAGCAACAAAACAGTTGCCCGCATCAGTCTTCTCGAAGAGAATTTCTGAGCCAAGCTCGACCGCTTTACTCAATACGCCGTCAATGTCGCTAGTGAACAGATAGATAAAGGAGCCTTCGATAGAAGGCTTATAAACATCACCTTTGCAAAGGGCGCCGCTAATTCCGGCTCCATTGTTTTCAAATGGGAAAAATGCCATCTCGTAGCCGTGAATTGAACCGCGTTCTAGTTCAATATCTAGGAGCGATTGATAGAAATTGATTGCGCGATCCAGGTCAGTAACCGGAATCTCAAAGTATGCGCCGATGTTTGTAGCCATAGATAAAAAGTACCTGATGGCTTGATCGAACTAATTATCCGTTGCTGTTGCTTCCGCTCAACAGCACCGATACCTCCACTGTAGCCAGAGTTACCTGTGTTGCAAAAATGACATAACTACCTGCCTTGGTATTACTGGGATCTATTAGGCCAAGTTTGAAAAATCCAGTATTCACGGCAAAGTTAAGACATGGCCATAGTTGGAATCGGTGTTGATGTCGTGGACTTGGCACGCTTTTCAGACGTCGTTGAGCGCACCCCCGGAATTATCGATCGGCTATTCACTAAAGCGGAGCAAACCAGCGCTGAAGGTCATCAATTGCCCTTGATTTCATTGGCTGGCCGGTTTGCCGTTAAAGAAGCAGTGGCAAAAGCATTGGGCGCTCCAGTTGGTATGGAATGGCATGACTGCGAGGTCAGCAATGGCGGCGCACCACAAATTTCAGTTCGTGGCTCAGTAGCTAAAGTTGCTGCCGACCAAGGCGTAACTAATTGGCATGTCTCGCTCAGTCATGATGGTCCGGTTGCAATCGCTTATGTAATCGCAGAGAAGGTTTAGGTATTTAAATGTCTGCTCATGTAACTGCCCGCATTGATCTTGGCGCTTTGGCGCACAACGTTCGAGTTCTAAAGGCGCGCACTGACGGTCGAAAGTTAATGGTTGTTGTCAAAGCAGATGCCTATGGTCATGGTTTAGTTAAGTGCGGACAAGCTGCAGTGAACGCTGGTGCTGATTATCTAGGTGTTGCGCTGCTTGAAGAAGCAGTTGCACTGCGCGAAGGAAATGTTCCTGGCCCAATTCTTGCTTGGTTAAACACTCCTAATGATCGATTCGCCGAATGTATTGCTCGCGATATTGATTTGGGCGTTAACTCGGTTGCGACTTTAAAGAGCATTAGCAATGCAGCATATTCAGTTGATCGAATTGCTCGAGTTCATGTCAAGGTTGATACCGGTCTAAATCGAAACGGTGTGACGCTTGCAGATTTACCAGAGTTGATTTTGGCACTTAGCAAAGCCGAAGCCGAAGGCACCGTAAAGGTAGTTGGCGTAATGTCTCACTTTGCTTACGCAGATGAGCCAAGCAATTCAACCATTGCTGATCAAATTGCAGAGTTCAAAACAGCTGTTGATTTGTTAGAAGCAGCAAACTTTGAACTTGAAGTTAAGCATCTAGCTAACTCGGCAGCCACACTTGCTTTGCCGGAAACTTACTTCAACATGGTCCGCCCAGGCGTAGCTGCATATGGAGTTTCGCCCGGAGAAGAAGTTGGCGTTGCAACAGATTTTGATTTAAAGCCAGTGATGACACTTTGCGCACCGATTGCTTTGCTTAAGAAAGTTCCAGCAGGGACAGGGGTCTCATACGCACATCAGTACCACACCACAGCAGACACAACTTTGGCCTTGATTCCGGCGGGCTATGCAGATGGCGTACCAAGAAGTGCCACGAATAATGGTCCGGTTTTGGTCGGCGGCGAAATTCGCGAGGTTGCAGGTCGCGTCTGTATGGACCAGTTCGTATTGGACGTTGGAAATTTGGATGTTCAGCTCGGCGATGAAGTCGTACTGTTCGGCGATCCAGAACGAGGCGAGCCAAGTGTTGAGGATTGGGCCGTTGCTGCTGGCACAATCTCTTACGAAATCATCACTCGCATTGGTCCTCGCGTACATCGCGAATTCATCAATAACTCTTGGTAGTGCCAGTGTCATTTTCCGTTTCGACATCTGAACAAATGCAGGCATTTGGAAAACAAATCGGTGCGCTATTAACTGCCGGTGATGTTGTTGTGCTGAGCGGACCTTTGGGTGCAGGAAAAACTACTTTCGTACAGGGTTTGGCCGAGGAACTTGATGTGCAGGGTTCGGTAACTAGTCCAACATTTGTGGTTTCTCGGGTCCATAAACCTAAAGGAACTGGATTAGCCTTAGTGCACGTTGATGCTTACCGACTTTCAAGCCAGAGTGACTTAGTTGATCTTGATTTGGATGCGACAAAGAATGCCGCCTTTGTTATCGAGTGGGGTAAAGAGTTCGTTTCTGGATTTACCGAAAATTGGCTTGAGATAGATATAGACAGAGCTCAAGAACTTAGCGATGTCACTGACCCGGCAAGTGGAATCAGAACTGTTTCAGTAACTGCTGTTGGCGATCGCTGGAAAGACTTAGATCTAGCAAGGCCCAACGCATGAACGTTTTAGCAATTGATACTTCGGTAGGCGTCAGTGTTGCAATCTTGCGCAGTAATGGTGAGCTAACTCAGAGCCAGGTAGTTGATCATGGCATGCAAGGCGAATTAACTGCAGAGTTGATTTCGCACGTAGTCGCTGACTCAGGCTTAGAGATTAGTGAGATCACCGATGTAGTTGTAGGCGTTGGACCAGGTCCATTTACCGGATTGCGAGTTGGACTTGTAACGGCTGCAGTGTTTGCCCATGCTCGGAACATTCCAATTCATGGCATCTGTTCGCTGGATGCAATTGCTTTTGATTACGCAAAACCATGTGTTGTTGTAACCGATGCCCGGCGTAAAGAGTTGTACTGGGCACGTTACGAAGATAAGCGCATAGGCGAGCCACAAGTTTCAAAGCCAGAAGATTTGTTAGCGCAATTTCCTGACTCTGAGTTTGTGGGTCCAGGCGCGCAGCTTTATCCAGATTTCATCTCAGGAAAAGTCTCCGAATTGAAAGCTGGATCGTTAGCAAGACTTTTTGTATCTGGAACAGCGCAGCTCGTAGATGTTTCACCAATGTATTTGCGTAAGCCGGATGCAGTGGAACCGACAACTAGAAAGTCGGTTCTCTAATGTTAGAAATTCG
>JBEION010000194.1:0-2664 GCA_040377565.1 Candidatus Nanopelagicales bacterium
AAGCCAGTTGGGCTCAATTTCCCTGTAACGGCAGGTATTCGATACGCTAACGGGGCGCAGAAATGCGTTTCTAGAAGAAAAGACTGGCCCCCTTGGCACAGTGGTAGCGCACTTCCTTGGTAAGGAAGAGGTCGTCAGTTCGATTCTGACAGGGGGCTCGAAGACCGTGTTTACGCACGGTTTTAAGCCGGGGTAGCTCAGCTTGGTAGAGCAAGCGGCTCATAATCGCTGTGTCGCCGGTTCAAGTCCGGCCCTCGGTACGTAAAGGCAAGACCAGTTACACACCACGTGTAGCTGCTCAAACGAAAGGCAAGACCATGGCACGTAACGACGTTCGTCCAAAGATCACTTTGGCATGCGAAGACTGCAAAGACCGCAACTACATCTCACGCAAGAATCGTCGTAACGATCCTGACCGCCTAGAGATCAAGAAGCATTGCCCTAAGTGCAACAAGCACACCCTTCACAAGGAAACTCGTTAATTAATTAACGCTTGTTAATTGTTTAGGGGAATCCCATGGGAATGAACCACGACATGATCGGTCATGTCTATCCGCCTTCAAAGCCTTACTTGGTGACTTCAGAAAACATCTCTGCATTCGTCAAGGCACTTGGTGATACCAATCCTGCATATGCAGACGGAACTGTTGCGCCTCCAACTTTTCCAATCGTGGTCACTATGAATGCCATGGATACTGCTTTTCATGATCCAGCTTTGCAATTGGACTATTCACGTTTAGTTCATAGCGATCAAAAGTTTGAATACCTTCGCCCGATTCGCGTTGGCGATGAACTAACAGTCGCTGCTTCAGTGGAAGAAATTAAGCCACTCGGCACAAACGAAATCGCAACCTTTAAAACTGATGTTTTCTCTGGAGACGAACTTGTCGTTACGGGCTGGTCGAAGATAGTTGTGCGAGGACCAGAAGCATGACAATAAAGATTTCAGATATCTCGGTTGGCCAAGAACTTCCAGCATTAGATTTAGCATTCACTCGAGCTGACTTAGTTGCTTACGCAAATGCCTCCGGTGACCAAAATCCAATTCACCAGGATGAAGAATTTGCAAAGTCCGTTGGACTCCCAGATGTCATTGCTCACGGCATGTTAACCATGGGCCGTGCGATTCAAGTTGTGACGAATTGGGTTGGCGATCCAACTGCAGTAATGGATTACTCAGTTCGAATGACCCGCCCGGTTATTGTTCCAAATACTGCTGAAGGCTCAGTCGTTAGCTTTACTGGAAAAGTTGCCCAGATTAATGACGATGGCACCGTTCAGATTGATCTTGGCGCTGTCTTTGGTGAAACCAAAGTCTTAGGTCTAGCAAAAGCAACTGTGCGACTAGCACAATAGGAACATGATGCGCAGCCTTGCGGAACTGACTACTTTGCGCGTGGGTGGCACGCCAAACTCGTTAGTCGTTGCGACCTCTGAATCAGAAATCATCGAAGCCATCTCAGCAAATCCCAATGCCTTGATTCTTGGCGGCGGCAGCAACGTTTTAGTTAGTGATAACTTCCACGGCGATGTCATCAAGATTGAGTCACATGGTTTTGAAAATGACGAATCTGCTTGTGCTGGCGCTTGGGTAACTGTGGCCGCTGGACACAACTGGAATGATTTCGTGGCAACCGCAGTGGCAAATGGGTGGACTGGAATTGAAGGTTTGGCAGGAATTCCAGGAACTGTTGGCGCAACTCCAATTCAAAATGTGGGTGCTTACGGACAAAGTGTGAGCGAAACGATTGCTCAAGTTCGAGCCTGGAATCGCAAGACAAAATCCGTTGACACTATTTTTGCTGCGGACTGTGAATTCGGATATCGCTCTTCAGTATTCAAAGCGAATTCTGATACCTGGGTAATCTTGAGCGTTACATTTCAGTTGCCACTTGGAACTATGTCAGCACCAATTGCCTACAACGAACTAGCCGCAAAACTTAAGGTTGAACTTGGAGATCGGGTAAGTACTTCTGATTTGCAGTCGGCCGTTTTAGAACTTCGTGCCGGCAAGGGCATGGTGCTGGATTCAGCTGATCATGACACGTGGAGTGTTGGGTCGTTCTTTATGAATCCAAGAGTTACAACAGCACCAGATAACGCGCCGCACTGGCCAGAAGCCGATGGAACTGTAAAAGTGAGCGCTGCCTGGTTAATTGAACAGGCTGGATTTAATAAGGGCTTTACTTTGAACGGCCGCGCAGCACTTTCCAGCAAACACACTTTGGCAATTACAAATCGTGGCGATGCAACTAGTGCTGATATTTCCGAACTTGCCAATCACATCGTTGCTGGAGTTAAAGCAAAGTTTGGCATCGAGCTAAAGCCCGAAGCTAAGTTCATTAACTAAACAAATCGGCTGAAGAACCTTCGATTGTTTGCAACGACGCGATACATTCCTGCAGCCATCCAAGATGTTGGCGGGATAAACGTTAGCCAACCAAGGCCGCCCCACAGTCCGCCCCGAATTCGCAAAACTTTTCCAACTGCCTTTGCGCCGCTGTATCGCTGTTGTTCGGAATCAGGATTTTCAATCAGCCAAACGGAATGTTCTAGCTGCTCCTGTGTTAAGCCATAGCTACTAGTCAACTCAGTACTTGGAACATTGACCCAACCAGTTGGAACAATCCCAGCGAGTTTCTTGGCAGTGCGCTGACAAAATGC
>JBEION010000043.1:0-6664 GCA_040377565.1 Candidatus Nanopelagicales bacterium
GCAGATGATCGAACACACTTGCAATTCCATGGCACGAGGTGGCATGTATGACCAAATCGGTGGTGGATTTGCGCGCTATAGCGTGGATGCAACTTGGACCGTTCCGCACTTTGAAAAAATGCTTTATGACAATGCCCAGCTGCTTTCCATCTATGCGCACTTGTATCGCTTGACAGGTGACAAACAAGCATTACGAATTACAACCGAGACAGCCGAATTCTTGATTCGCGAAATGCTGACTTCAGAAGGTGGCTTTGCTGCAGCACTTGATGCTGACAGCATCGACTTGGACACCGGACATTCAGAAGAAGGTTCGTTCTACGCCTGGACGCCACAACAAATCAGAGAAGTGCTATCTAAAGACTCAGGTGATTCAACCGACGCAGAATGGGTTATCCAACTTTGCAATGTCACAGAGGTTGGAACATTTGAACACGGTAAATCGGTTCTCACACTTCATCAAGATCCAGATGACTGGGATAGATGGAATCGCCTGCGCACCAAGTTAATGACAGCAAGAGCGGTCAGACCTCGACCTGGTCGAGACGACAAAATTGTGGCAAGTTGGAATGGCTTAACTATTCGCGCCTTAGTTGATGCTGGAAGTGTCTGTAACCGACCTGACTGGATTGAATGTGCCACGCGTGCTGCTGATTTGTTAGTTAGTACTCATCTGGGAGCAGATCCAACTCACCCGAGCAGATTGGTGCGAGTTTCGCGCGATGGTAAAGCCGGACTTCATGCCCTTGGTGTCTTAGAGGATCAAGCCTTAGTTGCTAGTGCTTTCCTAGCACTAGCGCAGGTTAGTGGTGATGATGTTTGGCGCGAGCTAGCAGGGACACTACTCAATGACATCCAAGATCATTTTCAGCAAGACTCCGGATTAACCGATACCGCAAATGATGTTGAACCAGTTGCAAAAGATGTTGCAACTCGACAAGTTGACCCAACTGACAACGTAACGCCATCAGGTTGGGCCGCGACGATAGATGCAGCCTTAACTTATGCGGCGCTATCTGGGGATGTTGAGATGCGCACTTGGGCAGAAAAGTTCATTCCAGCTTTAGTTCCACTGGTTGCATCACATACTCGGTTTGCAGGCTGGGGCAGTGCCATGTTTGTGACGTGGCTTGATGGCCCGCGCGAAGTAGCACTTGCTGGCTCGAGTGATTCAAAATTCCAAGATGCATTAGTAAATGGAACAGCTCCTGGCATGGTTTATTCGTGGGGAAGTGATCAGCCATTACTCAAGGATCGAAAAGCACTTGAGGGAAAATCAACTGCCTATGTGTGCCGTGGTTTCGTTTGTGATGCCCCAACTACAGATTTACAAATTCTGAAAAACTCAATTGGAGTTTTTAACTAAATACCAAATCGTCGATTTCGCGCTGCATAGGAACGTACTGCACGCAAAAAATCGATTTTGCGAAAGTTAGGCCAGTAAGCCTCGCAAAAGTAGAACTCAGAGTGAGCACTTTGCCATAACAAGAAGCCACTCAATCGTTGTTCGCCAGAAGTTCTAATCACTAGATCTGGATCCGGCTGACCCTTGGTGTAAAGGTGTGCTGCGATGTGCTCAATGTCGATTTTTGATGCAACTTCATCAAGAGATTGGCCAGCTTTGGACTCTTCTATCAATAACGACCGAACTGCATCGACTACTTCTTGCCGGCCACCGTATCCAATGGCGACATTAACGAGAAGCCCCGGTACGTTTTCGGTGGCGAGTTTTGTTCTATTGAGTAAATCTGTAGTTCTTTCTGGCAATAGGTCTAGTGCACCTACTGGGTGAATTTGCCACCTACCCGTATCACCCAAGGCAGTCACGGTATCTTCGATGATTTCTAATAGGGCATCTAACTCCGTTGGCTCGCGAAGTAAGTTGTCTGTCGAAAGCAGCCAAAGTGTTACTACCTCGACACCAAGTTCTTCGCACCATCCGAGAAACTCAGTTATCTTCTCGCCACCCGCGCGATGCCCGTGAGCACTTGGTGAACCCATTTCAGCTGCCCAGCGTCGGTTGCCGTCCAAAATGACGCCAACGTGAGCGGGAAGTTGATCATGCGGAAGTGAGGAAGTCAGTCGATGACCGTACAAGTCATATGCAATGTCGCCGACTAGAGTGCGAATTCTTCCCATGCGCCCAAGATTAGTAGATGTCTAATGTCACCTCTACATCCCCGTAATTTTTGAGAAATTCACCGATTAGCAACTCTTTGTTACGGCGTGTCTGACCGAGCAACTTCGACTGCAGGAATACCGTCTTTCGTATCGGGCAATTCCGAGCCTTCCCAAGGATAAATCTGAAAATCTGGGGTGAGCTCGTGACCGAATCGAACACTCAAAAGCGCACGTATGTTTTGGATACCAGCGTCTTGCTTTCTGACCCGAGTGCCCTGTTTCGATTTGATGAACACGAAGTTGTCATTCCAGTTGTCGTGATTACGGAACTGGAATCTAAGCGCACCCATCCCGAACTGGGATACTTTGCCCGTTCGGCACTGCGAAGTCTCGATGACTTGCGAATCAAATATGGACGCCTAGATGCTCCGCTGCCACTTGGAGATAAAGGTGGCGTACTTAGGGTTGAACTGAATCACACCAACTCAGAAATTTTGCCAGCCGGTTTTCGGTTAGGGGATAACGACACCCGGATCCTTTCGGTTGCTAAGAATCTTTCAAGTGAAGGCTGCGACGTAGTTTTGGTAAGCAAAGACTTGCCACTTCGCGTTAAAGCATCAGCCGTTGGATTAGAAGCCCAGGAGTATCGCGCCGAGATCGTGCCTTCAAGTGGCTGGACTGGAATGGCTGAGGCAACAGTTAGTGCCGCAGAAATTGATGAGCTTTACAGTGGCGAAATTATCGATCACGAAAGTGCGCGAGAGCATCCATGTCACACCGGAATTGTTCTTTCCAGTGATCGGGGTAGCGCATTGGCTCGAGTGACGCCAGATAAGAGATTGCAGTTAATTCGTGGAGATCGTGAAGCTTTTGGTTTACATGGGCGAAGTGCTGAGCAACGAATCGCATTGGACTTGTTACTCGATCCAGATATTGGAATCGTTTCTCTCGGTGGCAGAGCTGGAACTGGCAAGAGTGCTTTGGCACTTTGCGCCGGCCTAGAAGCTGTCATGGAGCGCCAACAACATCGCAAAGTTGTGATATTCCGTCCGTTGTATGCCGTTGGTGGTCAAGAACTTGGATACTTGCCAGGTAGTGAAAATGAAAAAATGTCTCCTTGGGCACAAGCTGTCTTTGACACTTTGTCCGCAGTGACTTCTGGCGATGTAATAGATGAGATTCTAGAACGTGGGATGTTAGAAGTCCTGCCACTCACTCACATCCGAGGTCGTTCACTACACGACACGTTTGTGATCGTTGATGAAGCACAGTCCCTTGAACGAAATGTATTGCTGACGGTTTTGTCGCGCATTGGAAAAGACAGTCGAGTTGTGTTAACTCACGATGTTGCGCAGCGAGATAACTTACGAGTTGGTAGACACGATGGTGTAGTAGCAGTTGTGGAAAAACTAAAGGGCCACCCATTGTTTGCGCACGTAACACTGAATAGATCAGAGCGCTCACCAATCGCAGCGCTCGTTACAGAAATGCTTGAAGACCTGCCTGCCTAATTCGAAATATCGTTTGTTAACCTAAATAGTGTTATGAAAAAACGAATTTGGCTTTCTGCTGCGCTTACGCTGAGCGTTCTCCTGCCGACACCAGCATTAGCTGGACCGGTTAACTCAGCAATAGTTAAAAGCGCTGAAGATCCAACTCGCAATCTTTCTAAAGAAGAGCGCAAGAAGATTTCATTTGAAGTTTGGGTTAATTCACCGACTGCCAAATACTTGAAAAAAGTTGAATCTAATAACAACTGCAAATCAACAGGCGGAAATGGAAAGTATCAAGGAACTTGGCAAATGAATGCTGGATTCTGGAAAACCTACGGTGGCAAGAAGTACGCCTCAAAAGCAAGTAAAGCAACCTGCATGGAGCAAGATTTGGTCGCCTACAAAGGTTGGCTAGCTCGCGGCTGGAGTCCTTGGCCACCAGCCAAAAACTTCAAACCCTAAACCTACTTAGGTGGACCGATTGGAATGTTCAAAGCGATCGGGCGCAAGGTTTCAGCAAAGAAGTCATTTCCTTTATCGTCAACAACGACGAAGGCAGGGAAGTTCTCAACTTCAATTTTCCAAACTGCTTCCATTCCCATTTCGGGGAAATCTAAAACTTCAACTTTCTTGATGTTGTCTTTTGCGAGTCGAGCGGCTGGTCCACCAATTGATCCAAGGTAGAACCCACCATTTGCCTGACAGGCTTTAGTAACAGCATCGCTTCGATTTCCTTTTGCCAGCATGACAAATGAGCCACCAGCTTTTTGGAAGCGATCAACATAAGCATCCATGCGACCTGCTGTAGTTGGTCCAAATGAACCAGATGCATAACCTTCTGGAGTCTTGGCAGGACCGGCATAGTAAACCGCGTGATCTTTAAAGTACTGCGGCATATCTTGGCCGCGATCAAGCATTTCGAGAATCTTGGCGTGGGCTAAGTCGCGAGCGACGATGAGCGGACCGGTAAGTGAAACTCTAGTTTTCACTGAAAGCTTGGAAAGCGTTTCTCGAATTTCCGACATTGGTCGAGTTAAGTCAATGTTGATGACATCGTTGTCTAGATGCTCATCTGTAATCTCAGGTAGAAAACGTGCTGGATCAGTTTCTAGCTTTTCAATGTAAGCGCCTGTGGCATCAATCTTCACAAGAGCCTGTCGATCTGCTGAACAAGAAACTGCGATAGCGATCGGACAGGATGCACCATGTCGAGGCAAGCGAATTACCCGAACGTCATGACAGAAGTATTTACCGCCGAATTGCGCACCGATTCCAAAGTTTTGGGTGAGCTTGAGAATCTCGGCTTCCATCTCAAGATCGCGATAGCCATTTCCGTCTGGGCCACCCTCAGTTGGTAGTGAGTCCAAATACTTGGTGCTGGCTAACTTAGAAACTTTCAAAGCGTATTCAGCGCTGGTTCCGCCAACAACAATTGCCAAGTGATAGGGCGGGCAGGCCGAAGTTCCAATAAGTCGTAACTTCTCATCCATGAATCGCAAGAAGCTTTCTTGATTCAAAACTGCTTTAGTTTCTTGGTACAAGTAACTCTTGTTTGCGCTACCGCCGCCTTTGGCAATGAATAACATTTCATATGCGTTTTCGTGCCCAGGCTTAGTGTCGGAATAGATTTCAATTTGAGCTGGCAAGTTATCACCAGTGTTTTTCTCATCCCACATATTCATAGGTGAAAGCTGGGAATAGCGAAGGTTTAGTTTTTGGTAGGCATCGTAAATGCCACGACTAATTGCAACTTCATCTGGACCCTGCGTCAGAATTTGCGATCCTCGCTTGGCAGAAACAATTGCGGTGCCAGTGTCTTGACACATTGGCAAGATGCCACCAGCTGCAATATTTGCGTTCTTCATTAAGTCGATTGCGACAAATCTGTCGTTGGGTGAAGCAGTTGGATCGTCAATGATTTTCTTTAGCTGTTCCAAATGGCTGGTTCGCAAGTAGTGGGAAATATCATGAATTGCTTCGTAGGCAACCTTTTCCAAAACACTGTCATCAATGTTGAGAAATGTCCGCTCGCCAACTGTCGTAGTGGTAATTCCTTCAGTGGTAACTAAGCGATACTCGGGTTCATTGTGCGCAAGCGGCAGGATTTCGGTGTAGTTAAACGAGCTCATATGGTTAGCCTAATCCGTTTTGTGAAGTCGGACCGAAGGGACCGCGCGAGAGCGAACTTTAGCTAAAGCAGGCAAAATAGAGGCATGGCTAACAAAAAACCAAGAGGGCGGGAAACTGCCTGGGACATGGTGCTATCAATGGGCGCAGTAATTGCAACCGTTGGCGTGATCATGTTGATTGCTTGGCGGCCACAGGAAGAAGTTAAGCAGCAGGTGGATTACGAAACTGCAGTTGCCAGCGCAGTCATCGCCCAAACCTGGCCAATTTCAATTCCCAAAACTTTGCCGGCTGGATATCAAGCGACGAGTGCTCGACTCGAGCCTGAGTCCTATGGTGAGGTTGGTGACATCCGTTGGATTTTGGGATTCCAAACCTCGACTGGCGAATATGTCTCACTTTGGCAAAGTGATGGCCCAAAGGGAAAAGTGGTTGCGCCGGCAACCAACAGTGCGGTCTGTGAATCAACGGCAACTATAAATGGCGCAACCTGGCAGAAGTGTGAAATCGATAAGCCCCTTACTCGAGCCTTTGTAAAGACTGAAGGCGATCTGACATCCATAGTTTCGGGTACTGCGCAATGGGATGAACTTTTGCGATTCGCCGAATCTTTAGTGCCAGCGAAACCATAGAATCTTCCTATGGCAAAGGATCAATCTGCAGAACTGTCTTACGAGACAGCCAAATCTCAGTTAGACGAAATTGTCACACGTCTTGAAGACAAAGATCTCCCGCTTGATGACATGGTCAATTTGTGGGAGCAAGGCGAAAAACTTGCAGCAATTTGCGAAGAACGACTTGCGGGAGCTAAAGCCAGACTGGAAGCTTTGCGCCCAAGTAAATCTGACGAGGATTAAACTTCTTCAACTCGCGTGACAATGTCACCATTTGCAAACTTAATTCGAAGTTCGTCGCCAGCGACA
>JBEION010000167.1:0-2973 GCA_040377565.1 Candidatus Nanopelagicales bacterium
GAGGATTTTTGCATCCGTATATTTACTGTATCCAAAGTTGGCCCAGATTGGATCCAATCTGAAAAAAGTGCCTAAATTACGGCGTTTTTGTGACCACTATTTGGACATATAGCTTTCTGGGTCATACAAAGCCTCATATAAAAGACCGATGTTCTTGCCATCCTCAGACTCAGGGTCATAAATCGAATCCTGCGGACCGGCAACCGACAGCACAAACCTATCTGCCCTTGCCACTTCACTGCCATATAGAGGTGGTTCATTTGGATTAACTGCGCCATCGAATACCGATTCAGGCATGTAATAAACGCCCATCAGGATTGCGGGGTCGCCTTCATCTGGAGTGTAAGTAACTGTGACAGCAGAAGTCACGCCGGCTGCATAAGCCTGATCGGCCCATTCACCAGTCATTGGCTCAACGGTTAGCTTTGATTCCAAACCACTTGGTGGATGGAAACTGTAAGGCACTGGGTCAAGATCAACCATTCCGGTCATTGAAAGCGAGCACCCTGCCAGAACCAATGCTGCAATACCTGCAATCAAAACCCGTAGCAACTTCATGCCTCTAGCCTAAGTCCCTACTTAACCCAGGATGGGAATTGCTTTCGTAACAGTTCTATATGGGACTGGATTGCTGCCACATCACGTTCTGCAATCTCTTTGGCCTCAGCAAACTTCTCGTTTTGAACCTTAATGCTGTCCGCAACTGCCCCAGCAATTTCACTTGCTGTTGCTTTTCCAGAAGTATCCAAAGCTCGCGCTGGAATTTCATCAGCGGCATCAAGTAACGCGCCTGCAACCCACATATCCCCCGGACGCGAAAAAATCACGATCCAGTTTGTGCCCTTATTGCTGGCAGAGATGCGTAACTGAAACCCTTCACCGGTCCAATCAATAATCGCTGAATAATCAGCTTTGCGATTAAACATCTCGCCCACATAGGCAATGCCTTGTGTGCTGGCAATAAACCTGCCACCTTCTTCAACCAAAGTGAGTTCATCAACTGCAGGCGTTGAAACTGAAGTTGACTTGCTGCTTGATCGTCCAGAAGCACCCAAGAACACTCCACCAACCGGAACACCAATAAATGGTCGACCAGAATTTCGCGATGTGCTTTCGGTAATGCTTTTTCCTTTGCGCGGCTCAACCAGTGAAACGCATTCGGCAATAAACAGTTGCTCCTCGTTATCGGTTGCAGCATTAAAGTCAGGCAGATCCGAAAGCGTTGATTCAAAGTAAGAAATCTCTTCGGCAAGCTTGTGTTGGTAAGTCTTGTGCTGGGCTAACTGCAGATTCAGCGCATCGAGCTTTGCTTTGCCAGAGAAAAAGAATCCAAGAGCATTTCCAGGTTCAACTGCGGAAAGTTCTTCAGATGTAACGGCAGCTGGCGCTGGAACCGTTGGCAGATCAGTTGGCTTTGCTTTAGTTCCCGGATTGCGCGAATTTACCACTCCCAAGAATGCTCCAGCGAGGAGCCAAATCCACCAGCCAAAAACTCGGGATAAAGCATCGGCTATAAACCAAGTGGCAATGATCAGAAGCCAGAATGTCGCCCTGGCATACCAAGGCTTGCGACTCGCAGAGCTAGCCATAACTACTACCCACTTTCACCCAGCCAGGAAATCTAGCGTTGCTAATTAGGATAACGCGGGTCTCTGACAAGAAAATGGCCCCACAAAGCGCGAAACCAGCACCCCCACATTGGCAGCGACGCTGGCTCACTTTTGGCAGTCTACGTGTCCGCCAACGTTTCAATTTTGCAAAAGGATTTGTGTCGAGTCAAGGATTTGGCCCCACAAAGAAACATAGGCATGATTGACACTATGTGTAATTACACATAAACTACAAACAGGTGAAATGATGAAAAAAACATGGAGTGATTATTCAACTGCACGCATTGCCAAGATGTCGCGCAAGGATTTGGAATTTCACGAGCTACTTAGCCAGCAGTACCAAATCGCTTCGCAAATACTGGCAGCTAGAAAGCAACGTAACCTCACTCAATTAGAGCTTGCCCACCTATCTGGAGTCCAGCAGGCAGACATAAGCCGGATTGATAATGGACAGAGCTTCCCCACAACAGAAACGCTCGCTAAGTTGCTCCAGGCCCTTCAGGCCAAAGTAAAGATCGAATTAGTTAGCTAAAGCAAAGGTCGATGAAGTTATCGAGATCTAGCCCTTTGGCACTAATGCCAAGATGCGCGCCGGGCTTCCCGAACCATCCACTAACGGCAGCACGCCAATAAACACCAACGCTCCAGTAGCCGGCAAGCTCTTAAGGTTTGTTAAGTTCTCGATATGCCAAACCTGCTTGGGCAGCGTCACATCCCGATGCACCGGAAAATCCAAGTCCGCGCCTGCATCAATACCCAGAGTGTCTATGCCAATTCCCACAACACCGCACTCCACTAAATAACTAGCCGCCTCAACACCAAAGCCTGGAAAGTGCAAGCCATCAGGTCCAGCGCCATAACGCTGTGGCTGATCATAAAGATCCTCCCAACCAGTGCGAAGCAAAACCACGCAGCCAGCTGGGATCACGCCGTGCTTTTCCTCCCAAGCTTTGACCGTTGCCAATTCCAACACCGCATCACCATTGCCATTGATATCAACTGATGCATCAATTACCACTGCCGGACTAATCAAGGTCTGCAATGGCAGATCCGTCACAGCTTGACCACCTTCAACAAAGTGATTTGGCGCATCCACATGAGTGCCACTGTGCTCAGACATATGCACCCGCCGTGCAAAGTTGCCATCATGCTTCACGGTCTCGACAACTTCAGCAAAAGGCGCAGCCTCTCCCGGCCACATCACAGTCTCAGGACCTAACGGCAAGGTCAGGTCCACAACCGTGTATTCAGGGAAGTTAATCACTCGGCATAATCTTCAGAAGCCGGTTCGACTAATCCGAAGTACTCAGCAAGTAACCGAACCTTGGATGGATTCTCACGCCTTCTCTGGCCATATCTGCCC
>JBEION010000038.1:0-7061 GCA_040377565.1 Candidatus Nanopelagicales bacterium
CGCCCACCACGTCTAGTTAAGTTTGCAAGTGGCAAAGCCATTGCGGCAGCGCCAAGGACACCAAAGGTTTGCGCCAATCCAGCTAGGGCTTCTGACTTTGTAATGCTCGCTACCAATAGCGAGCCAGCAGCAACAGTGCTGGAGTAACCAAGTCCGGAAAGCGTTTGCGCACTTGCCAAAGTCTGAAGAGTTTTCTTTTGTAGTGGATGCGCTAACTCAACGGAAGGTTCGGTCACAGGTAACAGCCTATTGAGGTGGTTAAATTAACCAGTGACCAACATCCAAAAACCAAGTGCCCCTGTTTACGCGTCTACTACTTCAGGCTATTACCCAGTAGTAATGGCGGTATTTGTCTCCTTGCTGGTTATTTCAAACATCGGAGCAGTAAAACTCATTTCATTTGGTCCACTAATTCTTGATGGTGGCGCTTTTTTGTTTCCGCTGGTTTACATAACCGGCGACATTCTTAGCGAGGTTTATGGCTTTAAAGCGGCTCGCAAAGCAATCTTTGTTGGATTTGCGATGGCGATACTTGCAGCAGTTACGTTCTGGCTAGTTCAACTATCTCCACCAGGTGGTGGCTGGGCTAACCAAGAGGCATACGAAGCAATCCTTGGCTTCGTGCCGCGCATTGTTTTTGCGAGCGTCTGTGGCTTCTTAGTAGGACAGCTGTTGAATTCTTACGTTTTGGTGAAAATCAAAGCGCGCACAAATGAAGGCTCACTTTGGGTCAGACTCATCGGATCAACTTTGGTTGGCGAGCTTGCTGACACTGTTGTGTTTTGCACTATCGCGTTCTATGGAATCATCACCGGTGGGGATTTCTTGAACTATGTAATTGTTGGTTACCTATACAAGACACTTGTTGAAATAGTTATGCTGCCGGTTACGTACCGCGTAATCGCTCACGTTAAGGCAAATGAACCAACGTATGTGGCAGCGAACTAAGAATTAGTCTTTAGCAAGACCAGGTCGTTGATACTGTCCCATAAATTCGGTTTTGAATTCTTGAAAAGTTCCATCAATCAAGGTCTGGCGCATCTTCGCCACTAAACCAACAATGAAGTGCTCATTGTGAATTGTCAGCAGGGTAGAAGCCAGCAATTCTTTGGCATGAACTAGATGGTGCAAGTAAGCCTGGGTGTAATGCGTGCAGGTGTAGCACCCACAGCCTTCAACTAAAGGCTCAAAGGATCTGCGGTATCTGGCATTAGTGATGTTGAAGCGACCGTAGTTGTTGTACACAGCAGCATTTCTAGCTACGCGTGATGCGGAAACACAGTCAAAGGTGTCAATGCCAGCCTCAACGCCCACAAAGAGGTCCTCAGGCTCGCCAATACCCAGCAGGTGGCGAGGTCGCGCTAGCGGAAGTTCCTCGGTGACCCAACTGACAATCGTGCCAAGCTCGTGCTTATCTAACGCTCCACCGATTCCGTAGCCATCAAAGTCCATGGCACCAAGGTCAGAAGCTGCCTTGCGGCGCAAATCTTCGTACTGCGCGCCTTGAATAACGCCAAAGAGTGCCTGATACGGCTTACTGGATCTATCAGCAGTTAGCTTTTTGTGCTCATCAATGCAGCGGATTGCCCAAAGCCGTGTTCGCTCAAGTGACATGACTTGGTAATCACGGGTGTTCATCAAGGTAGTTAGTTCATCAAAGGCAAAAATAATGTCAGCCCCAAGTTGATGCTGAACCTGCATCGAAAACTCCGGGGTAAATCTATGCATAGTTCCGTCTAAGTGGGACTTAAACGTGACTCCGTCATCATCAACGTGAGCCAGACGAGTTTTATTCTCAGCAATAACATCATCGGACTGAACTGTGTCAGTCTCCATAGCCAGGACTTTCTTGAATCCAGCACCCAGACTCATTACTTGAAAGCCACCGCTGTCGGTAAACGTTGGTCCAGGCCAGTTCATGAACTTACCTAAGCCGCCTGCGTCATCGACGATGTCTGCGCCAGGCTGTAAGTAGAGGTGATATGCATTGGCTAGCAAAGCTTGGGATCCAAGTTCTTGCATTGACTCTGGCATGACTGACTTAACGGTTGCCTTAGTGCCAACTGGAATGAAGGCAGGAGTTTGAATTTGGCCGTGTGGGGTGTTTATGGTTCCAGCTCTAGCGCTACTGCTGCGCTCGGGCGCACTTGCAACGTCGAAAGAAAATTCAGATTTCGACACTTGCTAGAGACTGTCTAGGTGGTCGGCAATTTTCTTAGCAGCATTACCAAGCGCCTTGTACTCAGCGTCAGTAAGTAGGTCGACAAAATGCTTGCGGACGCCTTCGACATGGTCTGGAGCGGCCGCAACGAGAGCCTTCATGCCAGCGTTAGTTAGTACTGCCAACTGGCCACGGCGATCATCTGGGCAGACTTCGCGCGAAACCAAACCAGCGGCTTCCATTCGATCTATCTGATGGGATAGCCGACTTCTGGACATCAGTGTCAAAGTGGCTAAATCGCTCATACGAATTGATCGGTTATCAGCCTCTGAAAGACGAACCATGATTTCGTAGTCAGTAATCGTTAACCCATGCGAATCTTGCAACTCGCGGCTCAACTGCTCGCGCAGAACAGTTGTGGCAGTTAACCAGGAACGCCAATGTGATTGCTGTTCTTTGGATAGCCAACGGGTCATGGAATGAGTCTAATCGAAGTAATTGAAATGTTAACTACACAGAAGTAAGGATTTCGGCGCCATCAGCCGTAACGACAAGTGTGTGCTCGAACTGCGCGGATCTCAGCCGATCTTTAGTGACTACTGTCCAGTCGTCATCCCACATATCCCAAGTATGAGTTCCCAGGGTAAGCATTGGCTCGATAGTAAATGTCATACCTTCTTTGATTTCAGTATCAAAGTGCTCAGTGTCGTAATGGGGGATGATCAATCCGGAATGGAAGGTAGTGGAAATTCCATGTCCAGTGAAGTCTCGAACTACTCCGTAGTTGAAGCGTTTGGCATAGGACTCGATAACCCGGCCAATCACATTGATTGGACGCCCAGGCCTAACGGCTGCGATCGCACGCTTTAAGGATTCCTCGGTTCGTTCCACAAGCAATCGAGACTCTTCGTCCACATTGCCAGCAAGGAAAGTGGCATTAGTGTCACCGTGGACTCCGTTTATGTAGGCAGTGATGTCGATGTTGCAGATGTCACCATCTTGAATCACGGTTGAGTCTGGGATTCCATGACAGATAACTTCGTTAAGACTTGCGCACAGTGACTTAGGAAAATCTCGGTAACCCAATGTTGAGGGGTAGGCATTGTGGTCGAGCAAGAATTCGTGCCCGATGCGATCTAACTCATCGGTAGTCACACCTGGTGCAACATTCTTGCCAACTTCAGCTAAGGCCTGCGCTGCAATGCGACCAGCGATTCGCATCTTCTCAATCGTCTCGGCTGTCTGAACATCTGATCCAGAATGTTTCTTGGGAGCTTTCTTGCCAACGTATTCGGGCCGGGTGATTGCCGCCGGAACAGAACGTTCGGGGGAGATGGTTCCAGGGACTAGGTTTCCAACTGGAGCATTCATGTTCTTATTCTAATTCGAATTAGAAATGATTGGGATTGCAGCAATCAGGTGCCAGAATGCAGTTATGCAGTGGTGGTTTTGTTTGTTACACAAAGAAGTTGAAGAAGCGGCGGCTTGTCCAAATGCCTCAAGGCTTGGACCATACGAATCCCGCGAGCTTGCCCAAACTGCAATGGAGCGAATGAGTAAGCGACAAGAAGAGTTAGATAGCGAAGAGGATTAGTGCTCGCTACGTTTTAAGATTTTTCCGGCAAAGCAAAAACCCCGCTCCCAAAAGGGAACGGGGTTTTTGATGAAGCAGGGGAAATTTACTTCTTCTTCGCAGCTGGCTTGCGCTTTGCAGCCTTGCGCTTAGCAGGAGCCTTCTTCGCAGCAGCTTTCTTAGCTGGCTTGCGCTTGGCAGCCTTCTTCTTTGCAGGAGCCTTAGCAGCAGCCTTCTTCTTGGCTGGCTTGCGCTTGGCAGCCTTCTTCTTAGCAGGTGCCTTCTTGGCAGCCTTCTTCTTCGCTGCTGGCTTACGCTTTGCAGCCTTCTTTGCTGGAGCCTTCTTGGCTACAGCCTTCTTCTTAGCAACCTTGCGCTTAGCAGGTGCCTTACGTGCTGTGGTTTTCTTGGCAGCCACAGGTCCTCCTCGAGGTAAGACCCTCGGACTTCCCGAAGGTTCTTGTTTATAAGGTTGGCAGACAAATGCATACTTTGGTGCATTTTTTGCAAATAAAGCTGCCCGCGTGTCGCAACGTAGATATTTCGAAAAAAGATAAAAAGTTTTCTAGATTTGGACATTTACAACGCGATATTTTCACACGTTCACAACTAAAAACATCAAAAAAACCGCGTGGTTATCGGATTTTTTTGAAAAAATGTTTTTTTCTTACTTCGGCAATGGATTCGCAAGCAATTCTCAACATTCTTTGCGCATTCGCATCAAGTCAAAAAAAGAATTAAAAAAAGTTTGGATATTTGAGCAATTTTTTGAAAATTTTGGAAAAAAAACGGCAAAACAAGTCATCCGTTAAATGAAATGAATTCTTAGATTTATTCGTATGAATGATCAAGGTCGGGGTAGCTACCACTTGCAACATCATCGGCCCAAGCTCTAGAACCTTCGAGCATAATCTCGCGCAGTGATGCATAGTGCTTCACAAACTTGGCTTGCTTGCCGCCGGTTAAACCCAAAAGATCTTGCCAAACAATTACTTGCGCATCTGTTCCAGGGCCAGCACCAATTCCAATTATCGGAACCGGAATTTCATTTGTTAAGCGTGTTGCAAGTTCGTGCGGAACAACTTCTAAAACGATTGCGAAAACACCCGCTGCAACAAGTGCGTGCGCATCAGCAATTAGTTCATCGCCAGCATCGCCTCTGCCTTGAACTTTGTAGCCACCCATTTGATGGACGGACTGTGGAGTTAACCCGATGTGTCCCATAACTGGAACGCCGGATTGAGTAAGTAGCGAAACATGTTCGACCATGTGCCGGCCACCTTCAATCTTTACGGCATGTGCCTTGCCTTCTTGCATAAAGCGAACGCTAGTTTCTAAGGCTTGAGCTGGCGAACTTTGATATGAACCAAATGGCAAATCTGCCAAGACCATGGCTCGCGAACTTCCACGCTCTACTGCAGCGACTAAGGGGATTAAGTCATCAACCGTGACTGGAATTGTTGAGTCATATCCGTAAACAACCATGGCTGCCGAATCACCAACCAACAAAACCGGAATGCCAGCTTCGTCGAAGACACTGGCGCTTAGTGCGTCATACGAAGTAATCATTGGCCACTTTTCACCGCGCGCTTTTGCAGCAATTAAATCGCTGGTTGTAATTCGCCGTGATTGTTTTCCGCCATACAAAGGCTCAGATGTCATTTCTTAGTTCTCCGCTCTCGAGGCTGCGCGGTGGCAGTCCCCGGATCTGTAACTCCATTGTGTCAGTAATTAGAGGTGGTGCGCGAGTTACTGGTAAACGGGTTATTCAACCCATTTACTAGGCAGTACTTATTGAACTAACAAAAGGTCACTCAGACCATTTGTTAGTTATTGGCATACGTCGGTCTTTGCCGAAAGCTTTGCCAGAAACCTTTGGGCCTGGTGGGTATTGGCGGCGCTTGTATTCAGCGCGATCTGTCAGAAGCAGAATTCGCTTAACAGTTTCGGCATTAAAGCCAGCAGCCGTGATTTGTTCAGCGCTTAGATCTTGCTCAACATACATTTCAAGGATGGCATCGAGTTCTTCGTAATCTGGCAGCGAATCCGAATCTTGCTGGCCTGGTCGCAATTCAGCACTTGGTGGCTTCGAGATACTCGATTCAGGAATCGGTGCGACTTCGCCATTGCTAATTGCAGATTGATTACGCCACTTGGCTAATTCCCAAACATCTACCTTCGGCACGTCCATTAGGGGAGCAAAGCCACCCACCGCGTCACCATAAATCGTTGAGTAACCAACGGAGAGTTCACTCTTGTTTCCAGTGGCAAGAACCAGGTGTCCTTCTTGGTTTGAAAGTCCCATCAAGATCATGCCGCGGACTCGAGCTTGCAGGTTCTCTTCAGCTAGCCCAGTTAGGTCTAAGTTCTCCAAGTAAGCCGAAACCATTGGTTCAATTTCAACGGTGCGAAAATTCAAGCCAATCCGATCGGCTGTATCTTTCGCATCTGTTTTTGAATGCTCTGAAGAATACTTAGACGGCATGGAAACGCCATAAACATTGTTGGCACCAATTGCATCGGCTGCAATCGCAGCAACCAGCGCAGAATCAATGCCGCCGGAAAGACCAAGTGCGATCGACTTAAAGCCATTTTTCTGAACATAGTCACGCAACGAAACCACTAGCGCTGAGTAAACCTCTGCTATTGGATCAAGGCGCTTTCTTGCACCAACGGTTAGTGCTGGTTTATCGCTGGAAGCTACCGCGTTTGGGATAACTGTGACGGCTTCGCCTTTTGCCAGAGTGGTACTAGTTCCAGCTGGCGCGATTTCAAGATCGGCAATCAGCATGTCAACCTCAAACTGCAAAGCCCGTTCAATGACATCACCAGTTTTGGAAACAATGATTGAGTCTCCTTCAAAAACTAATTCGTCTTGCCCGCCCACCATGTTTACGTAAGCCAGTGGGGCATCAGCTTCGAGAGCACGACGCTTTACTAGGTTTAGGCGAACATCATCTTTGTCTCGCTCGTACGGCGAACCATTTAGAACTACCAGTAGTCCAGCGCCATTAGCTTTAACTTGCGAAACCGGACCACCGTCTTGCCACAAGTCTTCACAAATTGCTACAGCGATATCGACACCAAATGCGCGAATCAAAACCGAATCATTTCCAGGCACGAAGTATCGATACTCGTCAAAGACGCCATAGTTAGGTAGGTGGTGTTTGGCGTAACTAGTTTGGATCTTGCCGTCGTAGATAACTGCCGCGCAGTTCATCGGACCACCGCGTGGAACGCCTAAGGTTTTAGCTTCGGTGTCATTGGTGCGACGCAGGTAGCCAACAAATACCAAGACTTCGCCGAGTCCCGCTGCTTTGAGTGCCA
>JBEION010000121.1:0-3773 GCA_040377565.1 Candidatus Nanopelagicales bacterium
AAGTAAAGCGCTAGCTGAAATCCAGGAAGCAGTAGGACTGCCGGATGCACCACTGCGCATTGAATGTATCGACGTTTCCCACATTTCTGGCACTAACGTTGTGGCATCCCTTGTTGTATTCGAGGATGGGATTCCTAAGAAGAAGGATTATCGACAATTCATCATTGAAGATCCGCGCGACGATACTGCATCTATTGCTCAAGTAGTAGCTCGTAGATTCAAGGACCATGACGAGAAGCGTCCGTATCGACCAAACCTTTTGGTTATCGACGGTGGTCTGCCGCAAGTGAACGCTGCAGCTAAAGCTTTAGAGACAGCGGGAGTTAGCAACATGCATGTGGTTGGGCTAGCCAAGCGGATGGAAGAGATCTGGAAACCAGGAGCCACTTACCCAGTGATTCTGCCCAGAAGCAGTGAAGCGCTTTTCATGCTGCAACGAGTCCGGGACGAGGCCCATAGGTTTGCCATCACACTGCATCGAAATCGAAGGTCTAAAGGAATGGTCGATAGTGTGCTTGATGATGTGCCAGGTCTTGGTCCAGTAAAGAAGAAAGCAGTATTGGCACACTTTGGGTCGCTCAAGAAGGTGGCTGCGGCTTCAGTATCTGAACTTTCGGAAGTTCCAGGCATCGGTCCAATCCAAGCTGAACAAATCTGGCAATTCCTAAATCAAGATAATCCTGGTGATGTTGCCATCAACACCGCCACAGGCGAGATAATTGAATCGTGAGTGAATCCCAGATTGACGTAATCCTGGTAACTGGCATGTCCGGAGCCGGACGATCAACGGCGACCAGAGCACTCGAAGATATCGGTTGGTTCGTAGTCGATAACTTGCCTCCAACTCTGATGACCAATGTGGTTGATTATGTAGCCCAGCGAACTGGTTCGCGAAAAGTTGCCGTCGTTGCAGATGTTCGTGGTGGTCAACTATTTGAGGAATTACGCGAGTCGCTAGCAGCCATCAAAACTGCAGGGCATGACTTGCGTGTGCTGTTTCTTGAGGCTGGTGACGAAGCGCTAGTCCGTAGGTATGAATCGTCCCGTAGACCTCATCCACTACAGCGCGATGACAGCCTCTTGGGTGCAGTCCAGCGGGAACGAAGTCTATTGAGTGATTTACGCGCCGATGCCGACATAGTTATTGATACCAGTAATTTGAATGTGCACGAATTACGCAGAAGTATCGAAGCATCATTTGGAGATGACGACCACGTTGCTTTGCGTGCAACAGTCATGTCATTTGGATTTAAGTACGGGATTCCAGTGGATGCCGATTTAGTTGCCGACTTAAGGTTCTTGCCAAATCCCTATTGGGATCCAAAGCTTAAGGATCTAACCGGATTAGATGCAGCAGTTAACGACTACGTGGTTGCGTCAGACCAGGCGCAAGAGTTCCTGACAAAGTACGCCGAACTTATAGACTTAGTTGAAGACGGATATCTGCGCGAAGGTAAGCGTTTTGTCACGATCGCCATGGGTTGCACTGGTGGCAAGCATCGAAGCGTCGCCATGGCCGAGAATCTCTCAGCTCGGTTAGTTAAATCTGGAGTAGAAGTCAGAGTGGTTCATCGCGACTTGGGACGTGAATAGATGCCAGGTGCACCAATGCGCTCAGTTGATGTAGTCGCACTGGGTGGCGGTCACGGCTTAGCTGCAAGTCTGCAAGCGTTACGCAGAGTAACACCACACTTAACTGCAGTAGTTGGCGTTAGTGACGATGGTGGCAGCAGCGGCAGACTCCGCGAAGAGTTTGGCATTGTTCCGCCTGGTGATTTGCGTATGGCTTTGGCGGCTCTCTGTGGTGACGACACCTGGGGTTCCACTTGGGCCAGAGTCTTGCAACATCGTTTCTCGTCTAACGGTGACTTGGATGGTCACTCGCTTGGAAATCTTTTGATCACTGCGCTCTGGGAAGAAACCGACAACTTGGTCGAAGGTTTGGATTGGGTCGCCAGATTGCTCGATGCTAAGGGTAAAGTTTTGCCACTTTGTATTGAGCCACTAGAAATCTATGCCGACGTCTTGACGGCTGCAGGACAAACGGATCAAGTGCGCGGTCAGGTTCAAGTTGCCACGACTCCACATGCCATTCAAGCGATTGGCCTAGAGCCAAAGAATCCGCAGGTTTGCGAGCAAGCCGTCGCGGCAGTTCGAAACGCTGACTTTGTCGTATTAGGCCCTGGCTCTTGGTACACAAGTGTGCTGACCCACTTCCAGGTGCCGCAAATGGCTCAAGCGTTACATGAAACAACGGCGGCGCGAGTGCTTGTGATTAACTTGCGCCCGCAATCGGGGGAGACCGAAGGCTATTCCGCTGCCAGCTACCTAGAAGTCCTGGCAAAGAGTTATCCCGACTTCAAAGTTGATGTTGTGTTGGCCGATGTGAATCACGTTGGGCAAGATTCGTCTAAGAACACTGAATCACTTCAGGAGCTTGCCGCCGACTCTGGTGCCAGATTGGTTTTGGCCCCGCTGGCCAAGGTCAATGGACCTTCCGACCAGCACGATCCGACACTGTTAGCCTCGGCGTTCAGCTCAATATTCACTCATGGCAGGATAAGCCCATGGCAATGACAGCAGCAGTAAAGGACGAACTCAGTCGTCTACCCGTCACCAAGAAATGCTGTCGCAAGGCCGAGGTCTCAGCGCTGTTGCGATTTGCTGGTGGCTTGCATATTGTCAGCGGCAAAATTGTCGTAGAAGCCGAGCTCGATACCGGCCAAGCTGCCCGTCGCTTACGTCGCGACTTGGCGGAGATTTTTGGACACGAAAGTGAAGTGTCAGTTCTATCTGGTGCAGGAATTCGCAAGGGGAGTCGCTATTTAGTCCGAGTGGCTAATGAGGGCGAGCATTTAGCAAAACAAGTTGGACTTGTTGATGGCGGCGGACGCCCAATTCGTGGCTTACCACCACACATCGTGTCAGCCAGCTTGTGTGATGCCGAAGCAGCTTGGCGCGGAGCATTTCTGGCACACGGCTCACTTACTGAACCTGGCAGATCTTCCTCATTGGAAATCACCTGTCCAGGTCCAGAAGCTGCGCTTGCCTTAGTAGGTAGTGCACGTCGGTTGGGGATTGCAGCGAAGGCGCGTGAAGTTCGCGGGGTTGATCGCGTAGTGATTCGTGATGGTGACGCTATTGGAGCCCTACTAACCCGAATCGGCGCACATGAATCGGTATTGGCTTGGGAAGAGCGCCGAATGCGCCGCGAAGTCCGAGCCACTGCTAATCGTCTTGCTAATTTTGATGATGCAAATTTGCGGCGCTCGGCCCGGGCAGCTGTTGCAGCAGGCGCCCGCGCAGCCAGAGCAATTGAAATCTTGGGTGATGAAATTCCAACTCACTTGCTAGAAGCTGGGCAATTACGAGTGACTCACCAGCAAGCAAGTTTGGAAGAATTAGGCGCACTGGCGGATCCTCCTATGACCAAGGACGCTATCGCAGGCAGAATTCGTCGCTTGCTGGCTATGGCCGACAAACGAGCCTCTGACTTGGGCATCCCTAACACTGAAGCCGGCCTAACGGCTGATATGCTCGAGCAATAGCAATTTGGGGCATCTAAGGATGCCATTTAGCTCAGTTTTAGGAGTAAATCAGATGACTGTTCGCGTTGGAATTAATGGATTTGGCCGAATTGGTCGTAACTACTTCCGAGCTATTGCTGCTACTGGCGCAGACATCGAGATTGTTGGCATCAACGATCTAACTGATAACAAAACGCTAGCCCACTTACTCAAGTACGACTCCATCCTTGGTCGCCTCGGCAAAGA
>JBEION010000080.1:0-4719 GCA_040377565.1 Candidatus Nanopelagicales bacterium
CGTACTTAGCAAAGGCCCAGTTCTAGTAGATGTGCCGAATGTAGTTGGTATGGATGTTGCCACCGCGACATCTACGCTGCAGAGCGCTGGTTTTCAAGTGAAGGTAGTCAACAAACTCACAGTGGCTATCTTGAATAAGGTTTATTCGCAGAATCCTGCAGGTGGTTCCAAGGCTCCAAAGGGCTCGGTAATTACTTTAGAAATTGTTTAGGTAATTACTTACGATCCCGCAGCATATCTGCAACCTGGAAAGCCAAGTCCAAACTTTGAATGCGATTTAGTCTCGGGTCGCACGCAGTCTCGTACCTAAACGGTAGATCAGTTTCGCTAACTCCCCCGATACCACCCAAACATTCAGTAACGTCATCTCCGGTCAATTCAATATGAATTCCACCTGGATGGCTTCCTTGGGCCTTGTGTACTTCAAAGAATCCGCGAACTTCGTCAATAACGTCATCTAGCAACCGAGTCTTGTGTCCAGATGCAGCCTCTGTGGTGTTGCCGTGCATCGGATCGCAAACCCATAAAACTGGATGATCTGTTTTTTGCACCGCAGCAACTAGCTTCGGCAGAACATTTCTGATGTTGCCAGCACCCATTCGGGTTATGAACATCAATCGTCCTGGAATCTTTTCTGGATTCAGCTTTTCAAGTAATCCCAAGATGTCAGCTTCGGTTGTTTTTGGCCCGATCTTGACACCAATTGGATTCTTGATTTTTGAAACGAAATCAATATGTGCGCCATCAAGTTCGCGAGTTCTCTCGCCAACCCAAACAAAGTGACCAGATACGTCATAAAGATTTCCAGTTCGAGAATCGACTCGTGTTAGTGGCTTCTCATAATCCAATAACAGTGCTTCGTGGCTGGCGTAGAAATCAGCGCGCTTGAATTCCTCGGGATCTGCGCCGCATGCCGTCATGAATGAAAGGGCGCGATCAATCTCTGCCGCCATTTCCTCGTAACGCTTGCCAGGTGTTGATTCACTAACAAAGTCTTGGTTCCAAGAATGAACCTGGCGTAAATCTGCGTACCCACCTTGGGTAAAGGCGCGCACTAAATTCAAAGTGGCAGCACTTGCATGGTAAGTCTGAACCAATCGCATCGGATCTGGTTCGCGAGACTCTTTTGTGAACTCAAGTCCATTTACTGCATCACCGCGGTAAGACGGCAGGCTAACTCCATCGATGGTTTCTTCAGATGAGCTGCGCGGCTTACCGTACTGGCCGGCGATACGACCGATCTTTACCACCGGCATTGACGCGCCATAAGTCAAAACGATTGCCATCTGAAGAACGGTCTTCAAGCGAGCCCGAATTGAGTCGGCAGTGTTTGCCACAAAAGTCTCGGCGCAATCCCCGCCCATCAAGACAAAAGCATCGCCATTAGTGGCGGCTGCCAGTCGAGATTTAAGTTCATCGCATTCGCCAGCGAAAACTAGTGGTGGCAATGTCGCCAAAATTTGCTGGGCATGGGCAAGTCCCTCAGCAGTTGGCCAGGTTGGTTGCTGGGCTGCTGGCAGATTAGGCCAAGAAATCTCACTCACATCCCTAGATTAGTGGCGATTCTGGCGGTTCACTAAATCTGCAAATCCCATTGCGCAACTAGCCCACGACTAGAATTGCCATATGCCAATCAAAAAAGTTGCACTGCTTACTGCGGGCGGACTAGCTCCATGTCTATCTTCGGCTGTTGGCGCACTGATTGAGGAATACTCCAAAGTGGCACCAGAGGTTGAAATCATTGCTTATCGCAATGGTTATCGCGGACTTTTGTTGGGCGATTCAATCACTATCACGCCAGAAATTCGCAACCAAGCCCATCTGTTGCAGGCATTTGGTGGCAGCCCCATTGGTAACTCCCGGGTCAAGCTAACCAACATCGAAGACTGCGTAAAGCGCGGTTTGGTTGCCCCAGGCCAAGACCCACAACAAGTGGCGGCCGATCAATTGATTGCGGATGGTGTTGATGTTCTGCACACAATTGGGGGCGACGATACCAATACCGCAGCCGCCGATTTAGCAACGTTTTTAGCAAAGAACAATTACGGACTTGGCGTTGTTGGCTTACCAAAGACAATTGATAACGATGTCTACCCCATCGCACAATCACTTGGTGCCTGGACTGCCGCTGACGAAGGTGCTCACCATTTCAGCAACATAGTTTCCGAGCACAGCTCAAATACCAAGATGTTGATTGTGCATGAGGTTATGGGACGCCATTGCGGTTGGTTAACGGCTGCAACTGCAGTTGCCTATCGTGGCTTACTCGATGACATGAAATGGATACCTGAACTAGGTGTGGCAAGGCAAAATCGTGAAGTCCATGCGGTCTATGTTCCAGAGTTAGAAATTGATTTAGCTTCAGAAGCAAAGCGTCTTAGCTCAGTTATGAATGAAGTTGGAAACGTAAACATATTTTTGTCTGAAGGCGCTGGCGTGGATTCGATAGTTGCTGAAATGAAAAGTCGCGGCGAAGAAATTCCGTTAGATCCATTTGGGCACGTGAAGATCGACAAGATTAACCCGGGCGCTTGGTTTGCAGATCAGTTTGCTCCGATGATCGGTGCGGAAAAAGTCTTGGTTCAAAAGAGTGGTTACTACTCGCGCTCAGCTCCAGCAAATAAAAAGGATCAAGCACTGATTAGAGAGTGCGCCGTTGTCGCAGTTCGATCTGCGCTAGACGGAATTAGTGGACTTGTTGGACAAGATGAAGATCAGGCAAATGTGATTCGGGCCTGTGAATTTGATCGAGTTGCAGGTGCAAAACCGTTTAATACTGAGCAGTCGTGGTTTAACACTTTGTTAAGCGACATCGGTCAGCCTAAGGGAAAACTGTTAAGCCACTAATCGGCTAAGGCTTATTCAGGACGCTTTGATCGTGATGCGTATTTGTCGACATACTCTTGTCCTGACAGATCCATAATTCGGTACATGATTTCATCCGTCAATGAACGTAAGACGAATCGATCATCTTCCATTCCGTAGTAGCGGGAGAAATCAAGTGGTTCACCAATTCGAATTCCAACTTCAACACCAAAATTTGGACGCGACTTTCCAATTGGTTGCACCATCTCGGTGTTAATCATCGCAACTGGAATGACGGGAACTTTCGCTTCCAGTGCCATACGTGCTACCCCAGTTTTACCTCGGTATAGCCGACCGTCTGATGATCTAGTTCCTTCTGGATAAATTCCCAGCAAGTGTCCTTCGCTTAGTAGGCGAACACCAGTACTGATTGCAGCTGTGCTGGCATTGCCACCAGTGCGATCAACTGGTACTTGGCCGGCGCCTCGGAAGAATGCTGCAGTTGCTTTACCTCGAACGCCAGGGCCTTCGAAGTATTCACTCTTAGCCATAAATGTAATTTTTCGTGGCACTGCGATTGGTAAAAAGATTGAGTCAGAAAAAGACAGGTGATTACTCGCCAAAATAGCTGAGCCAGTCTCTGGAATATTCTCTAGACCTTCAACCCAAGGGTGAAAAGCGACTTCGATTGCCGGGCCAATGGCAACCTTTTTCAGAAACTTGTAGAACTTATCGCTTTCAGACACACCCTTACGGTAGCCAACGTCAGCGGTATCAGCAATTACCGCCCTGGAAAATGGTCAGTTTTAGTGGTTTCGGGACCAGATTTAGATTTCCTGGGTTACCCTCTCTTAAGGCTTTTTACGGAAAGGTGCCAAAGTGCGCGAATTGTCTGTACCAGCGAATATTCCACCGGTTTCAAGTGGAAATGTAACTGATCAAATTGAAGACCTGTTTGCCCGAAATCCGCAGTTTCCCTCAGTATCTATTCAAACTGATGATGAGTGGAGCACTATTACTGCAGCGCAATTCCGGGAACAAGTGCGCAATGTTGCCAAAGGCTTAATCGCTGAGGGACTAAATGCAGGAGACCGCATCGCAATTCTGTCTCGCACTAGATACGAATGGACTGTGGCAGATTACGCAATCTGGTACGCCGGATGTGTAACAGTGCCAATTTACGAAACTTCCTCGCCTGAGCAAGTTGAATGGATCGTCTCTGACTCGCACGTAGTTGCAACTTTCTTTGAAGCTCAGCGAACCACTCATGCCTTCCAACCAATTGCAGCAAAAGTTCCACACATGACACGCTCGTACATTTTCAGCGATGACGTGTTAGCTGAATTAGCTCGTAAAGGTGCAAACGTTTCAGATTCTGAACTTGAGTCTCGACGAACATCTGCTGGCCCAAGTGATCCGGCTACTTTGATTTACACCTCGGGAACTACTGGTCAGCCAAAGGGATGCATCATTACGCATGGAAATCTCATCGCTGAAGTGGATACTTTGGTGAAAGCGGTTCCAGAAGTATTCGACGTACCAGAAGCTTCCACACTTATTTTCTTGCCACTTGCCCACGTTTTCGGACGCTTGATTCAAGTTGCTATGTTGCGCGGCGAAGTGACTATCGGTCACTGCCCTAACCCAACAGCATTACTTAAGGATCTTGGTTCCTTTAAGCCAACGTTCTTACTAGCGGTACCTCGAGTATTTGAAAAAGTCTTTAATGGGTCGGCTGCTAAGGCGCATGAAGCAAGCCCAGTTAAAGGCAAAATATTTGACCGAGCTGCAGCAACTGCTATTGCCTACAGTGAAGCTTTAGATCACGGCCACGTTTCAAAGGGTCTATCTATTAAGCATGGACTTTTCGACAAGTTGGTTTACTCCAAGTTGCGCCACGCAATGGGCGGTCGA
>JBEION010000090.1:0-4310 GCA_040377565.1 Candidatus Nanopelagicales bacterium
ACCCAGTTCGTATTTGATAGCGGCCGTTATGAGGCATTGCGCAATGCCCTCGATGCTCGGGGATCAAAGCTTTCAATTTATCCAGGCATCATGCCAGTAACCAGCTATCCGCAAATTGTGAAAATGTTAGAGCTCAGTGGTGGCTACATGCCAAAAGCAACACGACTACGTTTTGCTCGTTACCAGAATGATCCTGAATCCCTAAAGCAACTTGGAATAGATGTCGCGGTTCAGATTTGTGAAGACGTATTCGCTCTTGGCGCTGAGGGTTTGCACTTTTATGCGCTTAACACTGCTGGTCCAACTGCAGCGATCATTAAACAACTTTCAATGCTTTCACGTTAGCGCGAAAGCCTGAACCGAACTTTGGTCCCAGGTGCTGATTGCGCCAAAAGGTTTAGTGAATTGCGTGAGACCACGGCAATAACTGGATAGCCCCCAGTAGTTGGGTGGTCTGGACCAAAGATCAACGGCATGCCATCTACCGGAATTTGAATTGCACCAGTAACTACACCTTCGCTTGCCAATCTTTCTTTTGAATTCCAAATCAATTCTGGACCACTCAATCGCATACCAACTCGATTGCTTGATTCAGTAACTTGATATTCCGTATCAAATAACGTTTGCCCATTGCTAAATCCACTCCAGCGCGGTGCTGGCATTGCCTCGAGTTCAATTTCAGCCTGACCACTCACAGCAAAGTTGGGGAAGTAATCTCCAGAAATGGATCCTGCAACTTGATTGCTAATAGAAAACTGGTCTCCAGCCTGAATAGGTGGCGTACCAATCTGGCTGAGCTCATCGTAGGAATTTGAACCCATGACTGAATCTCCCGAAATGCTGCCACGAATTGCGATGTAGGTTCGCAATCCCACGCTTCCCGGCTTAACTGCAACTGTTGAATCGGCAGCAACATAAATAGCTCGCGACATTTCATGTTCTCTGCCATTGATCTGAACTGATGCTGCAGCGCCCGTAACGGAGATTACCAAATTCCTGTCGGTAAGAAACTTGAAGTTTCCTCGTAACGACTCAATCGAGCACGCTCCTGGAAAGTTTCCAACAAGTCGATTACCCAAATGGTGCGCGCTTTGATCAAATGCCCCACTAGTTGGCACAGCTATGTTGGCAAAGCCAATTCGCCCTTGATCTTGCAACGTGATGAATCCTGAAACTTCAGAAAATGAAATTGAACTCATTTGGACACCGGAACAAATCTCACGCGATCCCCTGGCAAAAGCAGTGATGGTTGCTGGGCGCTGGCATCAAACATCTGAACATCGGTAGTTCCGATTAAGTTCCAGCCGCCTGGCGAATTCAATGGGTAAATTGCGGTGTACGTATCGGCCATTGCTAGCGACCCTGCTGGAACTTTAACTCGCGGAGTTGATCTTCTTGGCAACTGCAAAACTTCAGGTAGCCCGACGCAGTACATAAAGCCAGGCGCAAAACCAGCAAAGGCTGCCGTAAAGGTTGTACCGCTGTGAAGTTCAATAACTTTGGATTTACTAAGGCCAGTCAACTTGGCTACTTCATCTAAGTCTTGACCGTCGTACCTAACTGGAATCTCTACTAATCGGCCAACGTTAGCCTCTGTGGCAGGCGTAATGGATGAAACCAGTTTTTCAATTTGGGCAATCGATAGCTCGCCATCCCAGCACACCAAAACTGTGCATTCGGCTGGAACTACCTCGGTGAAAAGTTGACTTTGTAGGCACGTTGAACTGAGTGCAGAAACTTCATTGGGATCGCATTCAATTAAAGCGGCTTGCCAGCCGTACGCGCTAACAATCACAGGAACTAGTTGTCCATCCAGGATTTGATTTCATACCCTGCAGATTTGCACCGCTGGTAGATCGAGGCTGCACTCTCCACTGCACCTGGAGTATCCCCATGTAAGCAAATCGACTTTGCATCAACTGATATCTGACTGCCATCACTTGCTGCAATGCTTCCGTGCTCAAGCCAACTTAAAACTCTTTCGGATATCTGATCAGCGTCATGCAATACCGAATCTGGAATGGATCGAGGTACCAGTGTGCCTTCGGGCAAATACGCTCGGTCGGCAAAGAATTCGTGAATCACAGTAAGGCCGGCATGGGCGGCAGTTGACTTAATGATTTCAGTATCGGGAACCAGCACGTGCAATTCAGGATTGATCTCAGCTATCGCATCAATGACCGCTGCGGCTTGCTCAGGGTCGTTTCCGATCCGATGGTAGAGCGCACCGTGAGGCTTTACGTATTTCATAGTCGCGCTCTGAGTACCAACAATGTCTAACAGGTCATGAATTTGATCAAATGTGAGTTTGCGAAGTGAGTCATAGTCCATCTCGACATCAAAGCGACCGAAGTTTTCTCGGTCTTCGTAACCAACATGAGCGCCAATAACAACATCGTGCTTAATTGCCGCCTGGACAGCCTTAGTCATTGCCTCGGGTCCACCAGCGTGCCTGCCACAGCAAACATTGGCACTCGAGAGAAATGGATAAAGCGCTTCGTCATCCCCAGCTTCTTCAGCTAAGTCTGCATTTAGATCAATAGCGGCTAGGACCACTGATCAGCCTTTAGCCCATGCCGCCCTGCGTATTCAGCGCGAATAGGTTCACTCCAACCCTTCAATAACTCTGCGGATGGCTTAAACACTTCAATGCCCAGTGGCCGACATACGTCTACTGGATCCTGAGCATCAGGACCCCAAAGTGGAACCGAGAGGTCTCCACCTGGACAGGTTGAAAGCGCTGCAAGTAAATCAAACTCGGCAAAGAATTCGAAATAGTCACCCTTCTTTGCCGGGCACGTTTTCATGAAGTATTGATCTTTGTCATTTAATCCAGTGCATTGGAAAACATTCAATACATCGTGGACATCAAACTCGGTTAGTCCATATGGGAGAACGGCTCTAACTAGGTTTGAGTGGCAGTGATAGTCAAAGTCTTCTCCAGTAAGCATTCGGTTTACATATGGATCACAGCGAGTGCCCAGTAGATCGTGTAGGCGTCCACCTTCGGCATCTACTCCATAATCTTCAAGTGAATCTGCGGTAATAGTTGCCATTGGGCGAAGGAAAGGCAGAGTCGACCAAAGGCGATTAAAGGTTGTTAGGTGCGCTGCATGCAGTTGCTTAGTGCGAGAAGCCCAGAATCGCTCGCGTGGATCGGTTACGTTCCAAAGGTTTAGGTCGGCAACCTGCGGACCTTCAATTGTGGTAATTCGGCAAACGTGTCCAGCTGGAATCTTCCAGCCAACTCCACTTCTAATTGGCAGCACAAGGGATTCGACGAGCTCTCGGCCCTTGTCATTGGCAATCGCGCGATAGAAGTCACGATCTACATCTAGCGGTCCACCTTCAGTGGCTTGATAAGCAGCAGCAGTTAAGTCCATGCTGGAAAGATTAACACTCGAGGCTAGTTCTGGTTTCGTGATCTGTTAAACACCTGCGAGAATAGAGCGACCTGAAAGGCACCTTCGTGGCTCCCCGTAACTTAATAAATCTCGAGAATGTCTCGCTGTCCTATGGCAAAGGCGCAGTTCTTGATCAGGTTTCCCTGGGGCTTGCTGAAGGCGCTCGAATCGGCATTGTTGGCCGAAATGGTGGCGGCAAATCCTCCCTAGTAAAAATCCTTGGCGGCCAAGAAACTCCCAACGATGGTCGAGTTTCGATGGCTAACGGAACTCACATGGGCACTTTGTCGCAAATTGATAAAGCTGATCCAAAGGCAACAGTTCGCGACATTGTTTTAGGTGATCAAGCCGATCATGAATGGGCCACAAATTCAAAAGCTCGCGAAGTCTTAACTGGTTTGTTTGGTGGATTCGGCGAAGCGATTTTGGCTCGCGAGATGGGGCCGCTTTCCGGTGGAGAACGGCGTCGCGTAGCGCTAGCGAAACTACTCATTAGTGATCTTGATGTTTTGTTACTCGATGAACCAACCAACCACTTAGATGTTGAAGCTGTCACCTGGTTGGCGGAGCACTTAAAGGCTCGTCGCGGTTTAGCACTTGCTGTAGTTACTCACGATCGCTGGTTCCTCGATGAAGTTAGCGATCGCACTTGGGAAGTTATTGATGGCAAGATCGAAGAATACGACGGTGGCTACTCCGCCTACGTTTTAGCTAAAGCTGAGCGCATGCGGCAATCAAGTGTTGAAGATCAAAAGCGAAACATGCTGATTAAAAAGGAACTGGCTTGGTTACGTCGCGGAGCACCAGCGCGAACTAGTAAGCCTAAATTTCGCATCGATGCTGCAAATGAATTAATCGAAAACGAGCCTCCCCCGCGTAACAATGTTGAACTCTTAGCTTTTGCCA
>JBEION010000111.1:0-3998 GCA_040377565.1 Candidatus Nanopelagicales bacterium
CGCTTGACCGCGCCATGACCACCAGGTG
Source organism: Candidatus Nanopelagicales bacterium (assembly GCA_040377565.1). Classification (GTDB taxonomy): domain Bacteria; phylum Actinomycetota; class Actinomycetes; order S36-B12; family UBA5976; genus UBA5976. Next base: position 29 of record JBEION010000111.1, read on the forward strand.
TATGGCCCTTCGACTTCGCCAGCATGCTTTCGTCCTAAGTCAACAACTCCGACTTTGTCGAACCACTTATCAAAGTAAGCGCGTTCTTCGGGAAGAAATCCAGCTTTAGTTAAGTTGCCTTTCCAATTCTTAATGTCGAGTTCGCGGTGGCCAACGTTGAAGTCACCGCAGGCCAGAAAAAGTTCATCTGCCTTCTGGGCAGCTTGAAACTTCTTAGTCATAGCTTCTAGAAATCGATACTTCTCTTGTTGAACTGGTTTCTCCGCATCACCGGAGTGAACATAAACCGAAGCAACTGTCATTGGGCCTTTTTTGGTATCAATTTCTGCCTGAACCCATCGACCGGTGTCAGCAAATTCTTTTGGCCCAACACCAGTTTTTATCTTGCTTAATTTCTTAGTACTCAGAATTGCTACCCCGGCATGGCCAAGGCGAGCACTTGAATCATGAGCAACATGTAAATCTGATAGCCCAGCGGTGGCAAGCACTTCGTGTAACTGATCTGTGGTTGCGCGAACTTCTTGCAGGCAAACTACTTCGGCAGTTCTGGCATCAAGTTGACTCTTGATCCAATCAAAACCGCCACGCTTTAGCGCAGCGCGAACGCCATTTGCATTTGCTGAAATTACGCCCAGCATAAATTAGGCCGACATTGCTTTCTGTAGGTTTTCATTTATAGCTGCTAAGAAATCTTCAGTTGTTAAGTAAGCCTGTTCTTTACTAATTAGCAAAGCAAGATCTTTTGTCATCTTGCCGCTTTCTACAGTTTCAATGCAGACGCGCTCTAGAGTTTCCGCAAACTTTGTAACTTCAGGTGTGCCATCTAACTTGCCACGATGTGCCAGACCTTGAGTCCAAGCAAAGATTGAAGCAATTGGATTCGTTGAGGTTGGCTTACCCTGCTGATGTTGGCGATAGTGACGAGTCACAGTGCCATGTGCTGCTTCGGCTTCAACTGTCTTGCCATCTGGAGTCATTAGTACAGAAGTCATTAGTCCAAGTGAACCAAAGCCTTGGGCCACAGTGTCTGACTGCACGTCACCGTCATAGTTCTTACAAGCCCAGACATAGCCGCCTTCCCATTTAAGTGCGGAAGCAACCATGTCATCAATCAAGCGGTGTTCGTAAGTTAGGCCAGCGGCATCAAAATCAGCCTTGAATTCTTTTTCAAATACTTCTTGGAAAATATCTTTGAACTGACCGTCATAAGCCTTCAAGATTGTGTTCTTGGTTGAAAGGTAAACCGGGTAATTGCGTCCCAAACCATAACGAAGTGAAGCGCGGGCAAACTCGCGAATTGATTCATCCAAGTTGTACATTCCCATCGCAACACCTGAAGCTGGGAAGTCAAAGATATTCAATTCCATCGGTTCGCCGCCATCAGCCGGTGTGAAGGTCATAGTTAATGAACCCGCACCTGGAATCTTGACGTCAGTCGCTTTGTACTGATCACCAAATGCGTGACGACCAACGATGATTGGCTTAGTCCAGCCAGGCACCAATCTTGGGATGTTGCTGATGATGATTGGTTCGCGGAAAATCACGCCACCAAGAATGTTGCGGATAGTTCCGTTAGGTGACTTCCACATTTTCTTTAGACCGAACTCTTCGACTCGAGCTTCATCTGGAGTGATAGTTGCGCACTTGATTCCAACGCCATGCTTCTTGATTGCGTTAGCCGCATCAACTGTCACCTGATCGTCAGTTGCGTCTCGGTTTTCCATGCCCAAGTCGTAGTACTCGATGTTGACATCCAAGTAAGGCAAAATAAGTTGCTCTTTGATGAATGACCAAATGATGCGTGTCATCTCGTCGCCGTCTAGATCAACAACAGTTCCTTGCACTTTAATTTGTGACATTTACTTTTCCTTAATGGATGTCTGTTAAAACTTAGAGACCGGCTACGTCTGCTTGCTTTTCGCGAACCGCAACGGATGCTGCCTTCAATTCAGCAAGCTCTGAGTCAGTTAGTTTTGTTTCAACAACCTTTGTGACACCGCCCTTACCGATTTGAGCTTCGACGCCTAGGTAAACACCTTCGATGCCGTATTCGCCATCAACCCATGCGCACACTGGCATTACTGCGCCGGAATTTTCAATTACAGCTTTTGCCATTCGTGCAGCTGCAGCTGAAGGTGCGTAATAAGCAGAACCGGTCTTAAGAAGTGCAACAACTTCAGCGCCACCGTTACGAGTGCGAACTACAAGTTCTTCGATTTTGTCAGCAGGCAATAGATCAGCAAGTGGCTTGCCATCTACTGTGCATCGGGATGGAACTGGAACCATGGTGTCACCATGGGAACCAAGAGTAAGAGTCTGCACTGATGCAACTGGAACCTTAAGTTCTTCAGCAACAAAGTGTGTGAAGCGAGCGGTATCTAACATGCCAGCTTGACCAAGTACGCGCTCCTTAGGGAATCCGCTTGCAAGTTGGGTAAGTGCAGTCATTTCATCAAGTGGATTTGAGACCACAATGATTACTGCGTTTGGTGCATGCTTAGCAATGTTTTCTGCAACGCCGCGAACGATCTTTGCATTTGTTTCAATCAAATCCATGCGGCTCATGCCAGGCTTACGAGGTAGTCCAGCGGTGATGATTACAACATCAGAACCAGCAATGGCTTCGTAGCCAGCGCCATCAACGGTTGTGGTCTGGCCAACCAGTTTGGTTTCAAAGCCTTCGATTGAGCGTGACTGATTCATATCGAGAGCTAAGCCTTCAGCCTTGCCATCGAGAATGTCTGTTAAGACAACAGTGTCAACGATGTTGTATTCAGCAATACGTTGTGCGGTTGTTGATCCGTAGAAACCAGCACCTACGACGGTAACTTTGCCAGCCATGAAAAATTCCTTTGTGTGAAAGTATCTTGACGTCAAGACACTTAAATCTTAGTCCCTTTACCGATAGTGCGAGTATCTGGATATGGCCTGCCGGTCCTGCCAGGTTGTACAGTACAAATCACAGCACTAAACAATTCATTCTTGGAGGGTTCGATGGTCGATTACCAGGCATACGACGCACTAACTTTTGATTGCTACGGCACTCTGATCGACTGGGAATCTGGAATTCTGGCGGGACTTCGAGCAGCCTTAGGTTCCGAGGTTGCGCAAGCAACTGACGCCGAACTACTCGGTGAATTCTCGACACATGAACACGATGCTGAAGTGCCATATAAGGGTTACCGCGAAGTGCTTGGTCTGACTTTGCGCATGCTTGCGTCTGCTCGCGGAATTACGACTACCCCAGAACAAGAAGCGCAATTTGGTGGCAGCGTTGTTGATTGGCCAGCTTTCCCAGATTCACATGATGCCCTTGTTGAACTTCAAAAGCATTACAAACTTGTCGTAATTACAAACTGCGATGATGACCTATTTGCCGCCTCGGCAGAACGCCTTGGAATTAAGTTTGATGAAGTCATAACTGCGCAGCAAGTTGGGTCATACAAGCCAAACATTGATAACTTCCACTTCGCACACGCAAAAGTGGAACGCACCCTAGGAATTACTAAAGATCGCATTTTGCATGTGGCACAAAGTTTGTTCCATGATCACGGCCCTGCAAAAAGTATTGGTATGACTACGGTTCACATCAAGCGTCGCGGAAATGGCGCAGCGCCTGCGGCAAGTGCAGCTCCAGATCAGGTTTTCCCTGACATGAAATCATTCGCGTCTGCAGTTACTGGGTCTTAGTTTTCGTTTTACCGCTGGCCAGAACTACTGCGGCACCAGTTATTGAAATTCCAAGTAGTAACTGCCATGTGATGTTTGTTGATGCAGTTGGGAATAGCACGTCCATCAAGATTGCACCTGAGAGCTGTCCTACGACAGAGGTAAGCGTGAATAGAAATACGCCAAGAGTTTTTGCCATGAACGACGCAGTCAAAACAAACAGCACGCCAAACGGTCCACCAAGCCAAATGACTGGATTCTCCCAAGGCATCGGAGGAACATTAAAGCTTTGTGGGTTTAC
>JBEION010000045.1:0-6529 GCA_040377565.1 Candidatus Nanopelagicales bacterium
GCCCAAGAAATACATGCACTCTTAACGGCAGACGGCGAAACTATCGGACTATCAACGGTGTATCGCAACTTAACCGAGATGTTTGAGGTGCGAGATGTAGACATGATTATTGGTTCTGACGGTGAATCCCAATATCGACTTTGCAGCGCCAATCACCATCATCATTTAACTTGTAAGCAATGTGGACTTGCCATTGAGATAACGGGCGAAGCGTTGGAAGTTTGGGCTAAACAAGTTGGAATAGATAACGGATTTACCGAAATCACCCACACGCTTGAAATCACCGGCATCTGCCGATCTTGCAAGAACAGCTAATCCTTAGGTAGTGGATTAGGTACCGCTCCCCCGTAACGACGATCCCGCGAGGCATAAATTTCGCAGGCATGCCATAAATGGCGGCGATCAAAGTCTGGCCAAAGCGTTGGCAAGAAGACAAATTCCGAATAAGCGCTTTGCCATAACAAGAAGTTGCTTAGTCGCTGTTCCCCACTTGATCTAACAAACAGATCTACATCGGGCATATCTGGCTCGTCTAGATATTTCTTAATTGTTTTTTCAGTAACTTTCTTGGGATCAATTTTTCCGTCTGCAACTTGCTGTGCAATAGCTGATACTGCATCAACAATCTCAGCTCGTCCCCCGTAGTTAACGCACATGGTCACAGTTAGCTTTGAGTTTTTTGCGGTTAACTTCTCGCAGGCTTCTAGTTCTTCAATGACCGAACGCCAAAGCTTTGGTCGTCTACCGGCCCAGCGGATGCGAACGCCCATGTCATTCATTTCGTCACGGCGCCTGCGAATGACGTCGCGATTGAAGTTCATTAGGAATCGAACTTCTTCTGGAGATCGTCGCCAGTTTTCGGTTGAAAATGCGTAAGCAGATAACCAATTAACCCCAAGCTCCAATGAACCATATATGCAGTCCATCAAACTTGCTTCGCCAGCTTCATGTCCAGCAGTTCGAGGTAGCCCCCGTTCTTTGGCCCACCTGCCATTACCATCCATTACAACTGCAATGTGATTTGGAATTAAGTCAGGTTGAATCTTTGGTGGCTTAACCCCAGAAGAATGTGGCGGTGGGTTAAGCAACATGGTTTAAGTCTTTCATAATCAGGTGGCTTGCCGATCAACTAACGGCAATGATCGCAGGCCTCGCTCTAAATGCCATTGCACATACGCGGCCACAATGCCAGATACCTCGTTACGGTCTTTGGCTAGAGAGATATCGGCCGCTTCCCAGTCCCCTGTCATTAGCGCTTGCATTAACTCGAACGACTCTGGCCGAGGAGCAACGCTGCCAGGTACTCGATGCTCTACACATAATGCGCCACCAGTTGATACGTGGAAGAAAGGTTGGGTTCCAGCAACGCCACAAATCACACAAGCGTTAAGCGTTGGAGAATAGCCAGCCATAGATAGTGACCGAAGTAGGTATGCATCCATTACCAAGCTGGAAGCATGTTCTCCGGATACCAAAGTTCTAAGCGCTCCAACCAACAGTAAGTATTGCGCCTCTGCTGAAATCGATTCTTCTGATGTGAGACGATCTGCCGTCTCTAACATTGTTTGTCCTGCAGTCCAAAGTGAATAGTCAAGAGCTAAGTCTTGGCCATAGGCATTTAGCGACTCGGCTTGCGTGATGATGTCGAGACTCTTGCCTTCGAAAACTAATAAGTCAACGCGACTAAACGGTTCCAAACGAGCGCCAAACTTACTTTTTGTCCGGCGTACCCCTTTTGCAACAGCTCGAATCTTTCCTCGTTCGCGGGTCAAAAGTGTGATGATTCGATCTGCTTCGCCTAATTTATGAGTGCGCAAAACGATTGCTTCGGCGCGATAACTAGGCATAGGTCTATGGTGTCACGCCCATGGGTGAAGTGTTGGTCAGGTAACCTCTTTTTATGACTACTCCACCTAATGAACCAATTCGGGTAATGGGATTCGACAAAGCATCTATCAAATGGGTCTTTCGTACCGTAATTCTTTTCACCGCAGCCGCTTTGTTAGGCCTGTGGGTTTTTCAACAAAACATAAGTTTTATTCTGCTACTGCTCCTGGCACTGTTACTTGCAGTCGCCATGGAACCCGGAGTTTCTGCCCTTTCTGCGCGAGGTATGAAACGAGGTGGAGCAACCGGAGTAACGATGCTGGGAATCACCATAATTGCAGCAGCATTTATCGCCCTATTTGGTGGCCTTCTCTTCGCGCAGGCATCATCACTGATCTCAGATTTACCAAATTTAGTTACTGATGTAACGAAATGGATCAATACGACATTTAATCAAAACTTAGACGCAGATACGTTGATAAATCAACTGAATATTCAACCTGCTCAAATAGCTGACTGGGCAAGTAATTTTGCCGGCGGTTTTGTCGGCATATTGTCGGGAATTGTTGGTGGATTATTTCAACTACTGACACTGGCATTGTTCTCATTTTATTTATCGGCAGATGCGCCTCGCATAAAGCGACAGATCGGCGCACTCATGAAGCCCAGTGCACAGAAAGTTATCGTCACGACTTGGGACATTACGGTAAAGAAAACTGGAGGCTTTGTAGTTTCTAAGTTGCTTTTAGCACTTGCATCTGCAACTGCTCACTCAATCTTCTTTGCTTCAATCGGTTTGCCGTATTGGTTGCCTCTGGGTTTGATTACCGGCATTACAAGTCAATTCATCCCAACTATTGGTACCTACATCGGAATATTCATACCCGTGATTTTTGCGGTATTCAATAACCCGATGGATGCGGTTTTCATCATCATTTTTGCTTCGGTATATCAGCAGATTGAGAATTACTTGCTCTCTCCGAGGCTAAGTAAAATCACTATGGACATTCATCCCGCAGTTGCATTTGGGTCCGTAATTGTATTTGCCAATTTGTTCGGCGCAGTTGGAGCTATCGTTTCGGTCCCGGTGGCCGCAGCATTGGTTGCTTTGCTTGATACCTACGGCAAGCGTTATGAGTTAATTCCAGAGTTAGCTGAAATTGAAAAAGCGCAGGGCAAGAAAAGCTAGAAACCTAATCGAGATAATTGCTTAGGATCGCGCTGCCAGTCCTTGGCAATCTTGACCCGAATATCAAGGTAAACCGGAACGCCAAGCATTTTGCTAATTGCAATTCGAGCTTCAGTGCCAACTTCTTTTAAGCGGCTGCCGCCCTTACCAATCACAATATGTTTTTGGCTCTCGCGCTCGACATAAATCAGAGCGAAGATATCCATTAATGGCTTATCTTCAGCGCGATCTGCGCGCATTGCCATCTCGTCGATTACTACCGCAATTGAGTGAGGTAGTTCATCATGAACTCCTTCAAGCGCACACTCGCGAATCAATTCAGCGATCATGATGAGCTCTGGCTCATCTGTGAGCTCACCGTCTGGGTAAAGGATCTGACCTTCTGGCAGCATTCCCATAAGTAGGTCGCTTAGAAGATCAACCTGATTGTCGGCAACTGCAGAAACTGGAACTAGTTCAGCCCAGTTAATACCAATTTCTTGACCTAGTTTTTGAACCGCTAAAAGTTGCTCGCCAACGGCCAGTTTGTCAGTCGTATCAATCTTGGTAACAACAGCAACTTTCTTGACCCGAGGAATAGCTGCGATCTGCTCAGCAATAAAACGATCGCCAGGACCGATTGCCTCGTTGGCTGGAAAACACATAACAACAACATCAACTTCAGACCAAGTATCTGAAACTAAAGCATTGAGCCTTTCGCCGAGCAGAGTTCTTGGTTTATGAACACCAGGAGTGTCAATCAAAATCAATTGACCTTCAGGCTTTGTGACGATGCCGCGGATTGTGTGTCGCGTCGTTTGGGGACGATCTGAAGTTATCGCAACTTTTTGCCCAACTAGTGCATTGGTTAAAGTCGACTTTCCAACATTTGGACGGCCCACAATGCAAGCAAAACCACTACGCATTTGAAGTCTCCAGATTTGATTTAGTTGGGGTACGTGATTCAACGATACCCAGTAATGCCAGGGCCCCAATAATTACGGCACAGCCAATCCAACCCCGCAGATTCATCGCTTCACCCAAGATGTAAACGCCCATCAAAGTTCCCAGTACCGGTTCGGCCAATGTCAGCGTTGAAACAGTGCCTGGACTTAAATGGGTTAACCCATTTCCAAACAGAATGTATCCAAGAGCTGTGGTTGCCAGTCCGATGTAAAGCACAAACCCAACCAATAGCGCGCTGTTTATCCAAGCACTTGTGAATAACACAATTGGAAGGGATAGCACTGCCCCAATTCCAAAAGCTGCACCAAGCACTTCGGCGCCAGTCACGTCATGTGTGCGAGTAAGGCGAACTCCAAAAACCGTAAAGACTGCATACATAACGCCAGAAATGAAAACTGCGAAGAATCCTAAGTAGTCACGGACTTCGCTAACCCCGGTTATGAGTGCTAGCCCAACAATTCCCATAGATGTCGATACCGCCCAGATTGCTGTTGGCTTTCCAGTACCAACAATCCAACCCAGCACTCCAGCGAAAAACGGCGCTGTTGCAATCGCGCCTAGAGTTCCCATTGCAACCCCGATTCGGGCCGCTCCGATAAAGAATGATATTTGGTAAGCCAAAACCGCCAAAGCCATTACCCAAACAATTGGAATCTTTACTAGCTTTCGTAAACCTGAAGTTCCATATCGAATTGCTGCGTATGCAGCTAACCCAATTCCGCCAAGGAATACTCGCCAAGCACCAACGGAAATACTGCTGCCCGGAAAATCTAAATACGCTCTGCCCGTTGCACTGGTACTAAACAGAACACATGCCAGTAAAACCGAAACAACAGCTAGTTGTCGACTGTTTTTAGGTGATGCATGTCTTGCCGAAGAACTTGAACTCGCCTTTGTCACGTTAATCGAGTATCAACAGGGTTGCCGGTTTCATCAATTACGTAGATTGGGACACCCGCGCCAGCAAAAGCGCGAACCAACTCAAGATCAGAATCAGAAACATTGATTTGGGTTTGTGGCGACACAACAACTGACTCAACGCCCGTGGATCCGGAGGCAACGGCTTGTGCCACAACCATTTCCACGGCTGATAACTTCAAGGATCCAATTTCAACTTCAGCGCTGGCATAAGTCCTGCCAGTTTCATCGCGAAGCGCCGCTCCGACTTTGGCTTGCACGCGAGAGCGTGCACCTTTGGCCAGTACTGCGAGTTTGTCGTCTTCTGGATTCCAATTACTCATTTGATTCTTCTTCAACGTCAGCAACAAAAGTGTCTCGAGAAATGACTACAGTATCGATTCGATGACGTCGTCCTGCCGTGGATTCTGCAGTTAGCGTCCAGTTATCGATATCAACTGTTGCTCCAGGAATTGGAACAATCCCTAGGCGCTTAGCCATTAGTCCACCTACAGTGTCTACGCCTTCATCTGGAATCTCGGTCTCCAAAAGCTCGGCAAGATCATCTATATGAAGTCTTGAGCTGACTCGGTATTCGCCATTAGGTAATTCTTCAACGTCGGGGCCAAGCACATCGTGCTCATCCGCGATTTCTCCAACAATCTCTTCAAGCACATCTTCAATTGTGACAAGTCCAGCAGTGCCACCGTATTCATCAACCAAAACAGCAAGGTGAGTTCGAGCACTTTGCATGTCTCGCAGTAACTCATCAACGCTGCGACTATCGGGAACCATGAACGCAGGTCGCATTAAGTCAGATACTCGCTCGGTAGTTTGGGATTCTTGGTGCTCAAATACTCTGCGTGCAATATCTTTGACATAAACAACGCCAACGATGTCATCTATGCCCTCTCCCACAACAGGAATACGGGAGTACCCAGAGCGAAGACCAAGTGACATTGCCTGGCGTAAAGTTTTATGAGTTTCAATCCACACCATTTCAGTGCGGGGAACCATGACTTCGCGAGCAATTGTGTCACCAAGTTCGAAAACCGAGTGAATCATCTGACGCTCGTCATCTTCAATTACCGAGTCTGCCCCAGCCATGTCTACGAGTTCGCGCAGCTCAGCCTGAGTTGAAAACGGCCCTTCTCGGAAGCCTTGACCTGGAGTTATTGCATTTCCAACCAAAATAAAGATTCGAGAAAGCGGACCAAAGACTACGGTGATCATTCGAGTCAAGCGAACTGTTGAAAGCGCAATCTTGTCGGCTCTTTGGCGACCCAAGGTTTGTGGCGCGACACCAAGCACGATGTAACCAACTAGAACCATTACCGCTGAAGAGCTTGCTAGAGCTACGTTATTGTCCACAAAAACATCTAGGGACACCGTTGTGACTAGAACAATTGCAATAGTTGACAGCGTCAAGTGAGCAAACATAAGTGAATTTACATACTTAGCGCGATCATCTAACAACTTGCTCAAGCGACCAGCAGATTTACTGCCATCTTTACGAAGTTGATCAATTGTTGCCTTACTCACGCGAGCTAAAGCTGTTTCAGTTGCTACGAATACTGCCGCAAACAAAACCATGAATGAGGCCAAGATTAGAAGGAGCGTATTTTGGCTCAAGCTAGGCCACGAGCGTTACGCTCGCCTTCCCACTGGGCA
>JBEION010000283.1:0-1654 GCA_040377565.1 Candidatus Nanopelagicales bacterium
CAAACTGCCCATCGTTACCGACCGCAACGACAATTGGTCGGTCTGAAGTTTGATAAACCTCGTATGGACTTATGGATGGGTGGGCATTGCCAAGAATTCCTGGCACAACATCACCAGAAACATAAGAACTTGCTTGATTTACCATTGCCGATAACAACGAGGACAAAAGGTTAACTTCGATTTGCTGGCCTTCACCCGTTACATTTCGATGATTCAACGCAGCCAGTAAACCGATAGTGGCATGCATTCCAGTGATTACATCGACAAGTGCGACGCCAACTTTGGTTGGTTCGCCTGGCGCAGGACCCGTAACGCTCATTAGGCCACCCATAGCTTGAACCAACAAGTCATAACCTGGCATCGCTGCACCGACGCCAGAGCCAAATCCAGTAATTGAACAGTAGATAACTTCAGGCTTTAACTTCTTTACCGCCTCGTAATCCAATCCAAACTTTTCACTATTGCTCGGTGGGAAGTTATGAATGACAATGTCAGCGCGCTTGATCAGTTCATGGGCTTCAGCTAAGCCAGCCGGGTTTGTCATATCTATTGCAACTGATGTCTTGTTTCGATTTACCGACTCAAAATAAGTGGCCCGTCCTGCCGCGTCGTAAGGCGGGCCCCAGTGGCGAGTATCGTCGCCAACTTCTGGACGCTCAACTTTAATTACTGTGGCGCCCATGTCACCAAGCAACATAGTTGCGTAGGGACCAGCCAAAACTCGAGTGAAGTCGGCGACAACGATTCCGTCTAATGGGCCCATGTGAAGATTGTATCCAATCTTGTTGGGGAGATTTGATGGCAGAACTGCCAGCTAAAACTCTTTTAATTCAACCGTTCTGCCACGCTCACCAGGTTGGTCTGGAGTAGCTGGTCGTCCCTTGGTGCGAACTGTGATTCGAGTTCGGTCCCCACGAAAAAGATCATGTGAGTATTCAATCTTGCGACCCTTGGTATCCATAGTCGTTCGGGTAACGGCGAGTAATGGTGCGCCAAGTGGAACTTCCAGGATTCTGGCTTCATCCAAAGTTGCATTCACTAAGTCGATCTGTTCAACCGCTTCATCTGGCGTTGTCTCGTAGTGCTTACTTAACAATTCATATAAAGAGTTACCCAACGGGCGCTCCAACAACCCAGGGAAAAACTCTGCTGGAAATCTTGCATGTTCTAACGAAATTGGAATGCTGTCCGCAAGACGGATTCGCACTACATCAAAAATATGTTCACCATCGGACAACCCGAGAGCTTGCTGGGTCTTGGCATCAGCCGGCATAACGGATGCACTAATCAATCGAGTGCCAGCAGTAAATCCTTGACCTCTGAGCAGTGATGGCACGCCAACAATCGGTGAAAGGTCGCGGTCGATTTTTTCTGGTGAAACAAAAGTTCCGCCACCACGTCCTGGTAAACGGCGAACTACACCGGTCTCTTCGAGCGCAGTAAGTGCAATTCGCAAAGTTGAGCGACTGACTTGATATTCACTGGCTAAGTCGCGCTCTGCCCCGAGCTTCTGCCCGGCTCGCAATTGACCCGCGCTGATTTGCGCCAAGATTCGTTGCCGAACTTCTTCAGCAGTGCGACCTAAGTCTTCGTTTGCGCTCACAACTCAACAGTAACTAGATAGCAGTTACATTGCTTCCAAGGCAGCAAGTGA
>JBEION010000282.1:0-1667 GCA_040377565.1 Candidatus Nanopelagicales bacterium
AGAGTTTTATCCGGTCGTCGGAGTCGGACCACATCCATTACCTTGGCCAACTGATGCGCATTTCGATCCTGAGCATCTAGAACTTGGTGATCGCCGAAACGTCGTTGATAAATACCGCTATTGGTCAGTGGAAGCAATCGTTGCTGATCTCGACAAGTCGCGTGCAAAGCTACACATTGCAATTGAAAACTGGCAGCACGACTTAAACATTGGTTCCGTTGTGCGAACTGCTAATGCTTTTAATGTTTCTGCCGTTCACATCGTTGGCAAAAAGGGCTGGAATCGACGCGGCGCAATGGTTACCGATCGATACCTACATCTGATGCATCATCCAACTGTTGCCGAATTCGTGGAGTGGTCACAAGAAAACCAAGTTCCAATCATTGGAATCGATAACGTTCCTGGTTGCGGCAACATTGAAAATGCAACTTTGCCAGAATCTTGTGTTCTGTATTTTGGTCAAGAAGGTCCAGGGCTTTCCCCCGAAGGCATCGCAGCCTGTTCGCAGATTCTTGGTATCACGCAAAGTGGTTCAACTAGATCAATGAATGCATCCGCTGCTGGCGCCATTGCAATGTATGCCTGGGCTATGCAAAACGTGCACGGAAAAACTAACTAACTTTTACCTTTGCGGACTTTCCATTTGTGGCAAAGACTCCACCATTTGTTTTGGTGATAATTCGATAAGTAGCGGAGTTGTTCCAAGCGGCGGTAAATCCAACTACGCCCGTTCCATCCGAATTAGCAGTAGCAACTGTTTTCCATTTGCTCCCACGCTTAACTTGAAGCTGCATTTCTTGTCCAACTACAGGAGATCCAGTTGGGCCAGAAACGTTTGCAGTAATTATGGTGTCAGTCATTTTTGCGACATTACCTAGCTTCGTCATTCCAGAAACCTTTAAGTTGGTAAATCCTTGAGCCTTCAAAGCGTCGCCGACATTCTTACAAGTTGCTTTCTTGAAGCCCGCAGTTCCATTCGTAACAAATGTGCTGCAGGCATTCATCAGTTGCTTGCCAAAATCAAAATAGCTTGCACTAGCAGTCAGGTTGCTAGTGGCAGCAAAAACTAGTTGAGACATTCTTACTGTTCCAGCGCATTCGCCAGGAGCTTCACATAGATCATTCTTGGTAACAGAATTCGCATTGGAACCCAAGGCCTTGATTTTTACTTTTCCGATCTTGCCACCATTGGCAAGTACGAATGCCAAGCGATTTACTGGGCCACTGTTGTCATGACTGTCACCCGGTGCCCAATTCTTATCGATTTTGGAAACGTTGGGATCTTGCAAATCTCGATAGCCACCAGCTTGAGCGTCTTCTCCCATGGTCCAGGCTGGGTCTGCGACTTCACCCGGAGCAACACTGAGTTGATCCATTGCTTCGCCAAAGACATCTGAGATGGCTTCACTCAGCGCAGCAGTTTCGGAGTTGTCTGCCATCGCTGAACTAAACGCCAAAGCGAAAGTCACACCATGTGCAAGCTCATGGGCAATTACATCGTCAGCATGGTCAAAATTCTTTCCAAGAAAAATTGCACTGCAGGCTCCGGACGCACATTCAGTTGATGTCCACGGAACCCAGAAGGCATTTGCATATGGGCAAGATCCGGTAGTTCCATTTGTGGCACAAATATCAATAAAGGCACTGATGCGAGGTGTTGCATCACC
>JBEION010000212.1:0-2455 GCA_040377565.1 Candidatus Nanopelagicales bacterium
CCTTGCATCAGACCTTGGTTTACCAACGCTTGTGTCCGAGGTCGAATTAGTCCTTAAGTGGTTGGGTGATGGTGTTACTCGATTAGTTGAAATTACAGATGGCCATACTTGGGCGCATCCAATAGCCGCCCGAGTTCGGGCAAATGAACTAGTTTGCAGCTAGCGCGTAGCGCTGGCTAACCGAAACCCAAACATCTAACAATGATTTAGCAGCACCAGTATCCAGTGAGCTGTAGGCAACTGGAAGCGCTCGAGATATTCGAGCAACCGTTGGGTCTTCGACAGCACCAAAACGCTTCGCACCTTTTGCCGCGTCATAGGCAACCATGGTTGCCGCAGCATTAAGCGCAACTACATCTCGGATTGCCGCGAAATTGCCATCCGTTCTTCCCGCCAGAATCTCACGCACAACTTGGGCGTTGAATTGCGCATCGCCACCTCTTAGTTGTTCCAAAGTTGCTGGCTTTAAACCAAGTTCACTTGGTGCCAACAAGGATTCACGCAAGCTACCTGAAGTAACGTCCCAGATTTGAGTAGGTGCTGATGTCGAAAGTTCATCTAAGCCGTCTGTGCTGCGCACGATGATTGATTTAAATCCGCGGTCAAGTTGTACTTGCGCTAGAACTGGTGCAAGTCGAATGTCTGCGCAACCTAAAAGTGCAGCCTCAGGTTGCCCTGGATTCGAAAGTGGACCAAGCACATTAAATACGGTTGGCACGCCAAGTTCTTTGCGAACATTTCCGGCGTACTTCATTGCTGGATGGTGTAATGGTGCAAAACAAAAAGCAATACCTGCTTCAGCAACACATGAAGATAACAAACTTGTTGGCATGTTGATTGCTACGCCAAGTGCCTCAAGCACATCTGCGGTCCCAGCTTTAGATGAGATCGCGCGGTTCCCGTGCTTAAGAACTGGAAACCCAGCCCCAGCAACAGTTAATGCAGCCATGGTCGAGATGTTTACGGTGTGAGCGCCATCGCCACCTGTGCCAACCACGTCAACTGCAATTCGATCTAAGTTAACTTCAATCGCATTAGCGAGCATTGCTTTAACCATGCCGCTAACTTCTTGCGGAGTCTCACCTTTTACTCGAAGGCCAATTACTAGACCGGCTAGTTGAGAATCAGTGGCAGTGCCGGACATCATTTCATTCATGGCCCAGAAGGCTTGATCAAATGACAAGTCGCTTCCAGAAACTAATGTCCCTAGAACTTGTTTCCAGCTATCTTCGGTCATGATCGAAGATTTTCCCTACTGGGAAATTGAATTTCGTGACTTGAGTAACTCTAAACAAGCATTGACAACAGCTCGTGGATCAATTGGATGAGCAACAACTGCATCGGCGCGTGACCAAGTTGCTAACCAGCGATCATCTACCCGACCCACCAAGACCAAAACTGGCGGGCAATTGAAAATCTCATCCTTAAGCTGGCGGCAAAGTCCCATGCCACCGGATGGCGTCGCTTCCCCATCCAAAATCAGTAAGTCAAACGGTCTGGAATCGACTGCAGCAATTACGGCAGGCTGGGTTGCGCACTCGAGGATCTCAACATCCCCAAAATCAACGGATGGACGCCGTCCCAGGCTGATTTTGATGCTGGCACGAACGGCAGAGTCATCGCTATAAACAAGCACTTTGAGAGTGGGGGCACTGTTGGACACCCCAAAAGAGTATCCGACCACCGAGTCGAATTGGTAACTGGGATTGTGCATTTGGGGCAGTGAAATGCAATAGGTCACATCGAGCCAGTTTTAGCCATCCTGCGGGGATTTTCCGCTAGGCAGTAGGTAAACTCTAGGGGTGAGTACAGCCACCCCCATCAGAGTCCCAAGCCAGGCCGAACGCCCAAATATGGTGTCAATCGGCACAATTGTTTGGCTATCAAGTGAGTTGATGTTCTTCGCAGCCTTATTTGCGATGTACTTCACGCTTCGTTCCGTAAATCCAGAATTATGGGCAGAGGAAGTCGAGCTACTCAATCTGCCATTTGCCTCGTTTAACACCACAATCTTGGTGCTTTCATCCGTTACCTGTCAGCTTGGAGTCTTTGCGGCTGAGCGCGGTGACGTAAAAGGTTTACGTAAGTGGTTTGTAATTACTTTCTTGATGGGCTTTTACTTCGTTGCCGGTCAGGTTTATGAATATGCAATTTTGGTACACGAAGGACTCACTCTTTCTGCAAATGCCTACGGTTCAGCGTTCTACCTAACAACTGGCTTCCACGGATTACACGTGACCGGTGGACTCATTGCATTCCTGTTCGTATTAGCTCGCACTTATGCAACTAAGCACTATTCACATAAGCAAGCAACAACGGCAATCGTGGTTTCTTACTACTGGCACTTTGTCGACGTAGTTTGGATTGCCCTGTTCGCAACTATCTACTTAATTCAATAACTATCGTTAACAAGTTTTCATTTCAGAAAATAGAGAAGGAATCCAGTGGCACTCAG
>JBEION010000098.1:0-4186 GCA_040377565.1 Candidatus Nanopelagicales bacterium
GTTACACCTTTGGTGGTCACCCAGTTTCCGCAGCTGTTGCTTTGGCAAACCTTGATATCTTCGACAAAGAAGGCATCAACCAACATGTTCGCGATAACGAAAATCAATTCCGTCAGACTCTTGAAAAACTCAAGGACCTTGACATCGTTGGTGACGTTCGTGGCGAAGGATTCTTCTATGGCATTGAACTTGTTAAGGACAAGGCCACTAAGGAATCCTTCAACGATGACGAGTGCGAACGCTTACTTCGTGGCTACCTATCTAAGGCATTGTTCGAGAATGGTTTGTATTGCCGCGCCGATGATCGTGGCGACCCGGTAATTCAGCTGGCTCCGCCTCTAATCATTGGTCAGCCACAGTTCGATGAAATTGAGCAAATCTTGCGTCACGTTCTCACTGAAGGACAGAAGATTCTCTAATGACTAAGCCAGTAGGAGCGACGGACCGAACTTCGGTCCGTCGCTTTCCTGAAAAAGCAGTTAAAGATCGTGCTGAAGTAAATGCGATTCTTGATGCGGGACTCGTAGCTCACGTTTCTTGCGTCGTAGATGGTCAACCATTCGTAATGCCAGTTGGCTATGCCCGCGATGGCGACCGAGTGCTATTTCATGGATCAACCGCATCGAGGCTCTTTAAGAATTTGGCAGCAGGTCAAGCTTGCTGCTTCACGGTCACTTTGCTCGATGGCATGGTGTTAGCACGTAGCGCCTTTGAATCCAGCATGCATTACCGCTGCGTTATTGCTCTCGGTTCATGTGAAGTTCTCGAAGGCGAAGAAAAAGAAGCTGCACTTATCCGAATTACGGATCACTTGCTACCTGGTCGCACTGACGAAGCTCGAAAAGCTGCGCCAAAGGAATCCAAGGCAACACTTATGCTCGCGCTGAATCTTGATGAGGTTTCTTGCAAAGTAAGTGAAGGCGACCCGGATGATGTGCCAAGTGATTTAACGGATCCGATTTACTCAAACATTTGGGCCGGTTACGTTCCGATGAAGGAAGTTTTTGGCGAACCTGTGGCTGACCCAATGACAACTGAAAAGAAAATTCCAACTCCGGACTACATCAAAAAATGGAAGCGCTAACAAGGAAGCAAAATGACTGATTATCGATCAAAGTCCTTATGGTGGAACACCTTGCCCGAAGAGTTGGCAACTTCCTCTCGCTACGCGCTGCACTCTGACATTGATGTTGACGTAGCAATTGTTGGCGCTGGTTACACCGGACTTTGGACTGCCTATTACCTGCAGCAGCGCGACCCGAATTTAAACATCGCGATTATCGATGCAGAAGTTGCAGGTTATGGAGCTTCTGGCCGTAATGGTGGATGGTGTTCGGCTTACTTCCCTACCGAGATCGACAAACTAGGTCGCATTCATGGCCGTGAATCTGCTCGCGCCATGCAAGATGCAATGCATGACACTGTGACTGAAGTTGAAAATGTAGTTAAGGCCGAAGGCATCGATTGCGAATGGCAGCGCGGTGGAACTATTTCGTTTGCTCGCACTCCGCTGCAGTGGCAGCGCGCTCAGGATTACATTCACCATTGGGAGGAATGGGGTTACGGTGCTGAGCATTACGCGTTGCTAAGTGCGGGCGAAGCTAAAGAGCGCGCTCAAGCAACCAATCTCTTAGGTGCCACTTACACACCTCACGTTGCTGCGATCAATCCAGCTAAGTTAGTTCGTTTGCTGGCAAATTTGGTTGAAAAGCGTGGCGCCACAATTTATGAACATACTGCAGCAACCAAAATTGAGCCAGGCAAAGTATTTACGACTGGTGGCGTAATCAGCGCTCGATACGTGGTGCGAGCAACTGAGGGATACACCAAAACTTTAGAGGGCCAAAAGCGAAAGATCGTTCCGATCTATTCCTTGATGATGGCAACTGAACCATTAAGTGCGCAGGTTTGGGATCAGATTGGACTTGCGCAACGCGAAACTTTTGGTGACTTTAGAAATCTAATCATTTATGGTCAACGCACTGCTGACAATCGTTTTGCATTTGGTGGCCGCGGTGCGCCATATCACTTCGGCTCCTCAATCAAAGATGAATACGACCAGCACAGCGAAGTTCATCCTGCGCTGCTTGGCGTATTAGCTGAGCTGTTCCCAGTAGTAGCTGACGCCAAAGTAACTCACACTTGGGGTGGGCCACTTGGTGTAGCTCGCGATTGTATGGCATCAGCTGGTCTTGATCGCAAAAATGGAATTGCTTGGGCTGGTGGCTATGTAGGTGACGGTGTCGGCACCACAAACCTTTCTGGCCGGACTCTTGCAGACTTAATCACAAACCAAGAAACTCCAATTACCAAACTTCCTTGGGTGAATCACAAGTCCCCTAATTGGGAAGTTGAACCACTTCGGTGGATTGGTGCAAATGCCGGACTGCAAATCATGTCTCGGGCAGATCACGCTGAAGACAAAACTGGTAAACCCTCAAAACTTGCGGGCGTAGTTTCCAAACTCTTAGGACAGTAATTCATGACCGCGATTGTGTTGGCGCTCATTTGCGCCGTAAGTTATGGAGTTGCTGATTTCTGGGGTGGCCTGGCAACTCGTCGAGGTTCGATTTGGAAAGTTCTACCAATCATTGTTGCAACTGGAATTGTGACGCTTGGCCTTGCCGTTCCATTCTTTGGTGCAACCTTTAGTCAAGGCGCCATTGTCGCTGGTGTTGCAGCCGGACTTTCTGGAACTATCGGTTACATCTTCATCATGTACGGGCTTGCCCTTGGTCCAATGAGTGTGGTTGCGCCTATCTCTGCCGTTATTGGCGCAATAATTCCGTTTGCAGTCGGATTTCTGCGTGGCGAGACACTTTCGACTATTGGCTTTATCGGTGCCGGCTTAGCCTTCATTTCAATTGTTTTAGTGAGTCGTTCAACAGCTGATGCAACACACCCAGTGACTGCAAAAGCTGTAATCGTGGCAATCATTGCTGGCCTTGGTATCGCTGGTTACCTACTTGGAATTAGTGGTGGGCCTGATGACAGTGGGTTAGCACCAGTAATCGTGGGCCGATTAGTCACGGGTGGAATTTTCATTTTTATCGCAATCGCAAAATGGAAGACGATTCGCGATGGAGCGATTGATTACAAGCTCGCAATTTCATCAGGTGCACTTGATGTTGTTGGTGGGGCTACCTTCATGATGGCAACCCGCGCTGGTGACTTAGTACTTGTGGCAGTCGTTGCAGCGCTCTACCCAGCGTTTACCGTGCTACTTGCTCGCGTTGTACTGCACGAACGTATGGAGCGGCATCAACTCATTGGTTTGTTTGGTGCTGGTGCGGCTGTAGTGCTTCTGGCCACAAGCTAAGCCATAGACTCAAAGTCTTATGTCTGCCGTCCTGCTTGCTTTCGCTTGCGCACTCGCATATGGCTTCGGTGACTATTTTGGTGGACTTGCAACCAGAACTAGTCCGCTCTTTAAAGTTCTACCAATCACAGTTGGTACCGGCTTAGCCTCTCTTCTGATTGCTGCACCATTTCTGGGCGCCGACTTTAGTCGCGAAGCAATTACTGCCGGTTTATCCGCCGGACTATTTGGCGTTATCGGATACATCTTTGTTTTGAAATCTCTGGGACTAGGTCCAATGGGCGCGGTCGCACCAATTACTGCACTAGTTGCAGTAATTATTCCGTTTAGCGTTGGCTTGTTTCGTGGTGAGCGGTTAACGGTAACTGGATCAATCGGAGCACTACTTGCTATGGCTTCGATTGTGCTCGTGAGTCGTTCAACTGTTGACGCCACTCACCCACTTACTAAAACTGCAGCCATCTATGCAGTCTTTGGCGGATTTGGTTTCGCTGGATTCTTGTTAAGTGTTGGTAGCGCACCAATTGGGTCTGGGCTTTCTCCAGTTATCACTGCGCGATCTCTAACTATGGTGATTTTTTGCATCACGGCTCTTGTGCTTTGGAAATCACTGGCTGGCAAGCCAGTTGATACCAAGCGAGCGATGGCATCTGGTGCTTTGGATGTTTGGGGCGGCACGACCTTCATGTTGGCTTCCCAGCGTGGCCAGCTGGTAATCATCTCGGTGATCGCTGCTTTGTACCCTGCAATTACGGTATTGCTGGCTCGGATCTTCTTGAAGGAACGCTTAGAGCGTCACCAGGTAGTTGGCCTCTATGGGGCTGGCATAGCCGTAGTCTTACTGACGATTTCCTAGTAAATTAAGGA
>JBEION010000033.1:0-7708 GCA_040377565.1 Candidatus Nanopelagicales bacterium
CATCCGCTATCACGCCAACTTGGGTTCGCTTAGCTGAACTACTTGCAGCAGTTTTATTCATCCTCGCGCTTAAGGGCTTGTCTTCACCAAAGTCTGCGCGTCGCGGAAACTTACTTGGCGCTGCTGGTGCTGCAATTGCAACTGCAGTTGTGTTTTTCTATGGCCAAGAATATTACGGTGGCCCAGTTAAGCACTTGCCACAAATTTTGATTGCTATCGCAATTGGTTCCATCATCGGTTGGGTTGCTGCTCGTCGCGTCCAAATGACTCAGATGCCACAGATGGTTGCGCTATTCAATGGTGTTGGTGGTGGCGCTGCTGCCGTTATCTCAGTAATTGAATTCTTGTCCGTTGAATCCGAAAGTATTCCAATTCTGACTGCAACGATTTTCACAGTTGTTGTTGGATCTGTTTCCTTCACTGGTTCGTTGTTGACCTATGCCAAGCTGCAAGAATTAATGACTTCACGTCCTGTTGTAATCCCGCTTGGTCGCTTCATCACAATTGGTGTTGCGGTTGCAACAGTCGCTACTGCAGTTCTGTTGATTGTTAATCCAACCAACGCATTGCTTTGGTTACTACTTGGTCTTTCATTAGTGCTGGGTATCTTGCTCGTGCTTCCAGTTGGTGGAGCAGACGTTCCAATCGTTATCTCGTTGCTTAACGCTTTCACTGGTTTGTCTGTTGCAGCGTCCGGTTACGTACTTGGCAACGTCCTATTGATCGTTGCTGGAACTCTTGTTGGCGCATCGGGAACATTGCTGACGCGCATGATGGCAAAAGCAATGGGTCGACCACTTACCAACACTTTGTTCGGCGCATTCACTGCAAAGGCATCAACCTCTGCTGCTTCGGCTGAAGATCGTCCAGTTAAGTCCGCATCACCTGAAGATGTTGCAATCATGTTGGGTTACGCACGCAAGGTAATTATCGTTCCGGGTTATGGCTTGGCAGTTGCGCAAGCGCAAAACACAATTCGCGAACTTGTTGAACTGTTGGTTGCAAAGGGCATCGAAGTTGATTACGCAATTCACCCAGTTGCAGGTCGTATGCCAGGACACATGAACGTACTTCTTGCCGAGGCAAATGTTCCTTACGAACAGCTAAAGGAAATGGATGAAATCAATCCAGAATTCCCTTCAACTGATGTTGCCTTGGTAGTTGGCGCGAACGATGTTGTTAACCCAGCTGCTCGCGATGACAAGACGGCACCTATCTATGGCATGCCAATCCTGAATGTGGATCAGGCTCAGCAGGTCGTTTTCCTAAAGCGCTCAATGCGTCCAGGTTTTGCTGGCATCGAGAACGAAGTGCTGTTTGATCCAAAGACATCGCTTCTTTTCGGTGATGCCAAGGATTCTTTGACCAAGGTAGTTAACTCGCTGAAAACCCTGTAGTTAAGGCGACTCGGACCTTTTGGACATAGACGGGGTTTCCCCCGTGTTCAAATGAATATCCCAACTACTTGGGGCATTCTTATGAATAACAGGGCATCACGGGGGTGTGCCTTTAGCGGGATAACGGTGTATTAAATGTCTTCAAGATTGGTACTGGTTGTCGAAGACGATGACCTGCTGCGCGAGCTAATTGCTACAGCGCTTGAAGTTCGTGGCTACGCAGTTCAGACCGCATCCAATGTGGTTGATGCTAAGAAGCTATTTCATGCCACCGATCCTGATGGCTTAGTTCTTGATGTGGATCTAGGTCCGGGTCCTAACGGTTTTGATTTTGCTCAGACTGCGCTTAAGGATGCACCAGGAACCGGCGTTGTCTTTTTGACACAACTACCGGATCCACGATTCGCAGTTGAAAACGAACAAGGACTGCCAAATGGCATCGCATACATTCGTAAGTCAGCTCTGGCTGACCTTAACGTTTTGTATGACGCATTAGATGTCGCGATGCGTGGGGAAGTAACACCACTGCATCGACATGACTTAGACATATCTCGTCCGTTTGCAGCACTCACTGTTAAACAGATTGAAGTATTACATTTAATGTCGCAGGGTAAATCAAATGCTCAAATTGCAACTGCACGCGGAACTTCGCTTAAAGCAACTGAAGATGCAATCAGACGTGCTTGCCAAGCAATTGGAATTGATAGTTCGCTGGATGGCAATTCGCGAACCGCTGCAGTAAGCAAGTATTTGAGTGTTGTAGGAATTAGGGCCGACTATAAATCTGACCAAGTGTCAATCTAGGAATGCATTCAGCAGCTATGGAAAACACCAAAGTTGATTCTGAAAACAACTCCCTTTGGTACTTGCTTGGCTTACGTTCATCGTTAAGTTTTCGCTTAACCCTACTTTTTCTTTTTCCAGGATCTCTAAGTCCGATCTTTATTGATCGCGCAGACTTTGGCGGATCATTTCTGCTTTGGACAGGTTTGATTCTGCTTGCGCATTCTGGTTTTGCTGCCTTGATTCTGATTGCTGGAAAGCTAATTCATGGGAATCGCGACAACGAATCCCATCCAATCGCCACCTTGATTGCCTTTGTCTTCGCGCAGAGCATTAGGGGATCAATCCTTGGATTTTCTACAGTATTCCTAGGGTTTACTGATGATCCAAAGCTTGCGTTTCGAATTCTAAGTGGTGGAGTGTTTATCTCAACCGTCCTATCGGTAATCGCAATTAGCATTGCCGTTTTCGATCAGCATTCGAACTTAGTGCGAAATCTGGAAAACAAAACTAGTGAGTTAGCACAGCTGCGTATCTCGATGGACACACGTTTGCAAGAGGCAGCAAAAAACTTGCGAGAGTACGCGAAGCAGGTTGTTACTCCTCGTATTGATCAAATCGATCAGTTGTTAGTTGCATTAAAGTCCGGCGGAAATAAAGACATCGCAGTGCATGAGATGCAGGAGTATGTCGAAACCGAGTTACGCCCCTTCAGTCATCAGATTGCACACGATAAATCTCTTCAAGCTCTAGCGGTACATGTAGATACGTCGAAAAAGAAGTTTGAGTTACCCAAAACAATTAATTTGTCACAATCAATGCGGCCATACGTAACAACACTTCTGTTTTTTATTACTTATGCAGCGGCAGCGCAACGAACCATGACATTTGTTGAAGCACTACCTTTTAATGTCATTACGACAGCTCTACTGATTTTCTATTTTGTTACCTTTAAGAAGTTGTTTGGCCACAGAGAGATTCCATTAGCAATCGGGTTAGCAATGGGAGCCGTTGTTTTTGGATCAGTTGGTCCATTGATTTTGTTTGTGGAAAGTTATTTACCAATTGAAATTCCACAAAACATATCTGGCGCAACCGTTTTCGTTGGACTAATTTATGGTTTTGCTAACCTTGGCTACACAATCTTGACCAGCCAGAGAACGCAGTTAATTTCCGACCTTACTGTGACAATTGAAAATTTGGAATCAACCATTTCACTATTAAGTCAAAAAGAATGGTTATCTCGTCGCCAAGTCGGATATGTAATGCATGGCTCACTGCAAAGCGCGCTCAATGCGGCCGTCCTTCAGCTTGGCTCCGCCAGTAACCCGACTCCGGAACTCATTGAATCTGTGCGCGGTGACATTGCCCGAGCCCTGGACCGAGTGGGATTTGAATCGGGGCAGAGCTATTCCTTCGAGCAGGCCCAGCAGGAAATCTCAAAAATCTGGGCTGGCACTATCGAAACCAAATGGCAGGTTTCACCCGATGCCCTCGAGGTCTTGCGGAAGAACCCGGCGACATCCGAATGTCTGGCTGAAGTCGTGCGGGAAGCAGTTAGTAACGCTTCAAAGCATGGAAAAGCCACCAAGGTGGAAATCGCTGTAAACATTGAAGATTCTTTGCTTTTAATGGAAGTGAAAGATAACGGTTCCTCATCAAACACGGGGAAAACCCACGGTCTTGGAACCGAGCTTCTGGAAGATGTATGCAGCTCCTGGTCGCTTGAACCAGCCCCAAATCTCGGAATGATCCTGACCGCGATTTTCGCGCTCGAGCGTAATTGAAAACTCTCTAAACCTGACCAAAATGCCCTAACGCGTTGACCTTAGGGTAACCCCGTATTTGAGCCTAAACCCCTTTTGCCTAAACGTAATCTCTTAAACAAGGTTGTTGGGTTTACTGGGAAGAAATTTCACTTTGGTGCAATTCGCTCTATATACATATGCACAAAATGTTGTGCAATGTTTTGTTGCGCCTCAAAAAAGTTTGTTCACAAATCCTTTTAGCTCAACTTTGGCAGTGGATGCATAATGACAACATCCGCACGCGGTCGTCACCGCAAACTTCGCCGCAACATTCTGCACACAGTAATTGCAACCGCACTTCTTGCCGGAACATTTACTGCTGTGGATCAAGGAATTAATGCTTCACCCGCAAACGCGGCTGCTCCTGTAGTAATCAGTGCAACAACCGCAGGAACAAGTAATTCACGTTCAATCCTTATTACGTTGAGCGAAGCAACTGCAGCTTTAACCGCACCAATGACTTCTTACAAAGTAAACATCGATGGTTTAGATGTAAATCCCACCGGAGCATCTCGCGGCAGTACAAAAACAAATGAGATAACCCTGACCTTACCTACGGCTAGTCGTGTCACGAATGAACAGATCGTAAAAGTTACTTATAACGCTCCAGCCACAGACAATACAACCGCAAACAATGCCATCCAGGACGTAGCGGGTGTAGATGCAGTAAGTTTCACGAATGTAGAAGTAGTTAATGCTTCGACATTAGTTCGACCAAAATTTACATCAGTATCAATTGGGCCCAATGGCAGAACTCTTACCATGCAAGTAACGCCGGATACGTACGTTAGCGGTGTAAAGTTTTTCGTTAATGGGGAGGAGCAACCCCTGGCCGATCCCACACTCAGCGGAACAACCGGTACCATCTCAAGCAGTGACACTGTGACCATGGACTATTTGCCGGGGGTCGCGTACACCGGAACCACGGATATAAAGAGAGAGACCGGATGGGTAGTTACCAATAACTCAACAGTTCCAGCAGACACAGTGGTACCAATCTTGCAATCAGCAACTCTTGCAGGTAACGGAACAACCATTACTCTGAAATACAACGAAACACTCTCATGGATGCATCCGGCGACGTATTCGGCGCTATCAAATTTATTTTCGATAAAGGCTAATGGCGTTCAATACCCAATAAAGTCCCTGAGTAGTTCTTTTGGTGCAGACTTCGTACTGTTGGAGCTAGCGGGATATATTGACAGTACTCAAACTGTGACCCTGGATTATTCGTCGGCATCAACTGGCGCAACTACGTCAACGGGCGCGGCTTCAAGAACTAATCTTGCACTCCAAGACCCTTCTGGAAATGACACATCAACACTAAGTGGTCAAAGTGTGACAAATCAATCGACTCAACCAGTAGATCAATTGGCACCATCCATCTCAACAATTACTAGGGGATCCACGAGCACCGTTGTTCTGACATACAACGAACCACTTTGGTCAAGCATCAGTCCAGCTGATGCGTTTACTCTCTTTTTTAACGGTGGTTCAGCAGTTAAGCCAACGTCAATTTCCCGATCCGCAGTTAACAGGATAACGCTTACCGTAACTGATTCGATTCCAACTGATTCCATAATCGATGTCTTGTACGTTTCGCCTGCTCGCGACGATTCAGTAACTACTAATCTTGCGATTCAAGATTATGTGGGTAATGACGCTAGATCGAAACTAACACTTGGGTATAAACCATGGTCGTGGGATAATCAAGGAAATGTAAACTGTACTGATGCACAAGGGTTACAGAATGCTTTTCTGAATTCCTCCAGAAAACGAACACTTCCTAATGGAGTGACCTATTCCGTTGGCGTTTCAGGGCCAAACATTTGTATCAACAGCATTGATGAAGCTATAAGCGGTCGCAGCGGGGTTGACGCGCAATTTGCATCGATTGGAACCACTAGTGATCCAGGCGTTTTTCTCAATCACCTAAATCCTGTATCGCCTGAGTGTGGCGCAAAGGTTGCAGAAACAACTCAGTATTGCGTTCGCCCGGACTCATTTGTGACCATCAAATTCGATCAAGCTGTTACAAATCCTGTAATTTCCTTCGCAGGCTGGGGTTCTGGTGCGGCCTCAAAATCTTGGTCAGAAATGCGCCTCGTTACCCCTAATTTGACTCTGACTCATCTCCCAGGAACAGTTTCAACAAACATTTTGTTGGAGCAAAACGGTACCTACTTAAGGCCAGGTACCGTTACTCCAAGCACTCAATGCACGAACACAAATGGATCTGGAGCAGGCTGCGGCTCATTCAGAATCAATGGAACAATCACAGAAGCAAAGTTCTCATTAGTTTTTGCGGCTAATGGCCCAGACTGGGGAGCTAGAGATGACTGGAATATCACCGCTAGTGTCACGGAAGACTTTGGGTTCGCACCGGAATCATATGACGAATTCAACGCAGCTAGTCACGTTTTTGGAACCCTTCGCCTCGGTTCAAATGTAACCCCCGACAACCTTAACTATCTCTATGGAACAATAAACGGCGATGCAGTTTCTTCGGGGAGCTCCATTCCAAGTGGTGAAGATGGAGTTTCCTCTTGGCCCGGTTTTGGGGCAGCAGGATCCCAGTACGTAGTTCCAGTTTCATTTGCAGGCGCAAGTAAACCGGTTAATGTGTGTGGCTGGATCGATTTCAACGTGAATGGAATTTTTGACTCGGGCGAAAGATCATGTCAAGAAAATATTGCCGCTAATGCAACGTCTACATCACTAACTTGGACTGTACCTGCGGGCTTAGCCGAAGTCTCTACGTATAGTCGAATCCGACTCAGTTACGACCCGATTGTTACACCATACGGAAAACTTTCGACAGGAGAAGTCGAGGACTATCAACTATCTCTTATGTCTAAAACAACTGCTAACCCTGACGCGTCCTCAGGTGGCCAAGGTTTACCGCAAACCATTAACTTGCTCACTAATGTAAGTGGACAAGATTCTGCAGCTGTTGGAACAACACTGGATGAATCTTCAGTTAAGTTATGTGCTGTTGCAAATCCAAGCGCAACACCACCAGTTGCTGCTGAAACTGCCCCTAATTGCACAAAGTCCTCGGTTGTTGTTCCAGGCGTTGGTACTTACAGCGTAAGCATCACGGGCGTGATGACTTTCACACCGCTTTCAACTTTCACCGGAACCCCAACCCCACTTTCTTACACCGTGACTGATTCAAATGGTGGAAAAGCAGATTCGACCTATACGCCAACGGTTTATGGTGCTCCAACCGCAACACCTGACACCACTTCCGGCCCACAAGGTGTTGCCCAGTCAATAAATGTCCTGTCTAATGTTGCTGGTACAAGTGACTCAGCTGGTTCGGGCGCATCCTTGGTCCCTAGTTCGTTGGTACTTTCCTGCCCAGACACTCCGACAACACCAACGTGTTCAGTTAGTGATGGCGTGGTAACCATTGCTGGACAGGGTACGTATACCAAGGCAACAGATGGCACAGTTACTTTCACACCAGTGAGTAACTTTTCGGGAACCCCAACACCTGTTAAATACACTGTCAGCGACAATGTTGGTCAATCTGTTTCTTCGACCTACACACCAACGATCTATCCAAAGCCAATAGCCGATGATGAGACTTCAACTGGAGCATTTAATACCCCGCAAGCTCCTATTGATGTCCTACTTGGCGATACCCCAGGAAACTCATCTGCTCCACTTGATCCAGACACCCTAAGACTTTGCGATCCTTCAACCACACCGCCA
>JBEION010000149.1:0-3293 GCA_040377565.1 Candidatus Nanopelagicales bacterium
GATAGGCTTGTATCTATGGCCGTTACTCACTTTTGGATCAACGATGAACTCGTGCCAATCGCAGATGCCAAAGTTAGTGTGCTTGATCATGGATTCACCGTCGCCGACGGAGTATTCGAAACCTTATTGGTTAATGATGGAAAAGTATTTGCGATTGATCGGCATTTAGCTCGACTAGCTAAATCTGCCTCAGGTCTTGGTATTGCATTGCCAGATGTATCTGCAATCAACAAAGGTATCTCGCAAGTTTTGACGGGTAATCCATCCATCGATTTCGGCCGACTTCGAATAACTGTTACAAGTGGCGCTGGTCCGTTGGGATCTGACCGCACTTCTACTTCTGCAACTCTGGTTATTTCGTTAGCCGAACAAGCAGCTTGGCCAGCCAGTACCAAAATTCTTCTGGTGCCATGGACTCGCAATGAGAATTCGCCACTTGCTGGCTTAAAGACCACGTCCTATGCCGAAAATGTTTACGCACTAGATGCCGCAAAGCGTCACGGATTTTCGGAAGCAGTCTTTTGTGACTCTTCTGGACGGCTGTGTGAAGGAACTGGTTCAAATATTTTTCTAGTTAAAGGCGATCAGATCTTCACGCCATCAGATGCCAGTGGATTGTTGCGGGGGATCACTCGGGATTTGGTAATTGAGTGGGCCAACGACTCAGGCTTCATGATTGTTGAGAGAGACGTTAATCCGATGGAAGTGTGGGATGCTGATGAAGTGTTCATAACTTCCTCAACAAGAGACGTTCATCCAGTATCTGAATTAGCAAAGCTAGATGCCTCAGGAAATGTTGTGGATCGTAGGACTTTAGTGCCGGGGTTAGTTACCGAAAAACTGGGTAACATTTTTTTGAGCCTGAGAGCAGAGACGATTAATCCATGAAGAGTCAGACCAAGGAAGCCAAGCAGCACAAATCTTTAGCTGATCGGCTATACGGCAATTACATGGGCCGACGAAACTCGGTGCGGACAAATCGTGCGCTGGATGCAACTTGGCGTGGAATCATTTTGGTCGTCGGACTCACCTTGGTGGGACTTGGTTTATTCTTCTTACTTTTTCCAGGACCTGGCTGGGCAGTAATCATCATTGGTCTGATTATTTTGGCTACTGAATATGCCTGGGCCCAAAGGTTACTGAATCCGGTTAAAGAATTTTCCTCTCGGATTGCACGTTTAGTTGTTAGCCAGGAATACCGAACCAAGCGCAGCAACGTGATCTTGATCATTACGGTCGTAGTTGTCACGATTGCATATGCATATTGGGCTAAATGGGGCGCAACTATGAAAGGCTTCGAACCGATATTGGTTCCGATCGAAAATCTCTTCAACCTAGAAATCTAGTTCTGGTTCCAGACTCTCGCTAGCGGGTAAATATATGGCCATTTGCCTGTGCTCCCGTAGACTTTGAGGGTTACCGTTTGAAAAGGAACGCTCCGTGCCACAAGTTCTCGTAGGACCCGATCGAATCTCAACTGAGATCGATGCTGGCGCCTGCGCTTACGACGTCGTAGGGGATAAGGCCCGCCAAGTTGTTGTGGCCCGCGTCAATGGTGAAATCGTTGATTTAAGTCATCCGCTTGCAGACGGCGATGCTGTTGAACCAATCCTGATTAGTGATCCTGAAGGACTTTCAGTTCTTCGGCACAGCGTCGCACACATCGTGGCGCAGGCTACCCAAGCGATCTTTGATGACGTCAAACTCGGAATTGGTCCACCAATTAAAGATGGCTTCTTTTACGACTTTGGCACTACTCGCACATTTACACCAGATGATCTAGCGACCATTGAAAAGAAGTGTGTTGAGATTATCAACTCGGGACAAAAGTTCTCGCGTCGCGTAACTAATCGCGAAGCTGCGCGTTCTGAATTAGGTAATGAACCTTTCAAGATTCGTTTGTTAGGTGCTGACGAAGATGCAACTGTTATGTCTGAGGATGTAATGGAAGTTGGCGGCGGCGAACTAACGATTTATGACAACATCGATCTTCGCAGTGGTGAACTTCGCTGGTGCGATTTATGTCGTGGCCCACATGTGCCTGACACTCGTTACATTGATGCTCGCGCCATTAAGTTAATGCGTACTTCAGCTGCTTATTGGCTGGGCGATCAAAAGAACGAATCGATGCAGCGAGTTTATGGAACTGCTTGGCCAACTAAAGATGGTTTAAAGCAGTACTTGAATATGCTGGAAGAAGCTGAGAAGCGCGATCATCGTCGACTTGGTGTGGACTTGGATCTATTCTCATTCCCAGACGAAATTGGTTCCGGTCTTGCAGTGTTTCATCCCAAGGGCGGAATCATTCGCCGACAGATGGAAGATTATTCGCGCATCCGTCACGAAAATGCCGGCTATCAATTTGTGTACACCCCGCACATTACAAAGGGTGCATTGTTTGAGCAGTCAGGCCACTTGGATTGGTATCGCGAAGGAATGTTCCCAGCGATGCATCTTGATGAAGAGTTACATGAAGACGGCACAGTTAAGCGCCAAGGTCAGGATTACTACCTAAAGCCAATGAACTGCCCATTCCACAACTTGATTTACAAGTCACGTGGTCGTTCTTATCGTGAGTTGCCGCTGCGACTATTTGAATTTGGATCGGTTTATCGTTACGAACGTTCCGGTGTTATCCATGGCTTAACTCGAGTTCGCGGTATGACGCAAGATGATGCTCATATCTATTGCACCCCAGAACAAATGGGTGGGGAATTGCAAAACCTATTAGGTTTCGTATTGGATCTGTTGCGCGATTACGGTCTGGACGATTTCTATCTAGAGCTTTCGACCCGCAATCCCGAGAAATCAATTGGAACTGAAGCTGAGTGGGAGCAGGCAACTGCAGCACTTGCTGAAGCAGCACAGCAGTCAGGATTAGAACTAGTTCCAGATCCAGGTGGCGCAGCGTTCTATGGTCCAAAAATCTCGGTGCAAGCTCGCGATGCAATCGGCCGCACTTGGCAGATGTCAACGATTCAGGTGGACTTCCAATTGCCACAGCGATTCGAATTGGAATACCAGGCTTCGGACGGCACCCGCAGTCGTCCAATCATGATCCACCGTGCGTTGTTCGGTTCCATCGAGCGTTTCTTTGGAGTTTTGCTAGAGCATTACGCCGGCGCATTCCCACCATGGCTAGCTCCAGTGCAAGTAGTGGGAATTCCAATTGCTGGAGCACATGTTGATTACTTGGAAGATGTTGCTACGCAACTTCGAGCTAAGGGAATTCGCGTTGAAGTAGATGGCTCAGACGAACGGATGCAAAAGAAGATCCGCACCGCACAAACTCA
>JBEION010000254.1:0-2029 GCA_040377565.1 Candidatus Nanopelagicales bacterium
AATGCACATTTCCAATTACGTGGCGGAATCAAGAACACAGTCATTGTTGAAGTGACAGATCCGCAGGATCCACATCCTTATTGGCAAGTTTCTACCCGTAAACCAGATGCCTTAATTGCTGCGTTGGCTAACGCAAAAAATGTTTAAGACTGTTTAAGCACAGTCGAAATTTATTAAGACTGCTTAAGCGCAGTCGTTACAAATTGGCTGGCCTTTAACTTCCTTAGCCAAAGTGCTGCGGTGGTGAACTAAGAAGCAGCGTGAGCAAGTGAATTCATCAGCTTGCTTCGGGATGACCATAACCGTGATGGATTCATCAGAAAGATCTGCGCCTGGCAGTTCTAGCGATTCATTTAGATCAGCTTCGTCGGCATCAACGCTTGAACTGACCTTCGAGGCATGCTGGGCTTTAAGGTTTTCGAGACTTTCCTCGTTTTCCTCTTCGTCCGTCTTTCTCGGGGCGTCGTAGTCTGTTGCCATTACGAGCTAAATCTCCTAGCGGTTTCGGTTATTCCAACGAGTCGGAATTTACTTCATTGGGTGCTCTCGGCAAGCACCGCCCCTAGGTTAATTGATTCTTTTCATTTCTAAGGGATATCTACGTGCATTTTCGGTATAAGTTTTTATGCTGTACGCGATAGTTTCTGGGTCAGCTGCGCCTTCTTTGATCTTGGCTGGAACCCCAACAGCCAATGCGCCACTTGGCACCAAAGTCCCACCAAGAACTACTGCCCCTGCAGCAACTAATGCGCCAGATTCAACTACCGCCTTATGTAAAACCAACGAGCCTGAGCCAACTAGTGCCCCGCTCTGAACCGTGCAACCTTCTAAGTGGGCGTTATGTCCAACTGTGCATTCATCGCCAACAATTGTTGGGAGCTCGGCCGTGCAGTGAATTACGCTGCCGTCCTGGATAGAAGTCCGGGCGCCGATTTCGATACGACTTGAATCGCCACGTAACACTGCGCAAGGTCCGATGAAAGACATCTCACCGATTGAAACATCTCCAATGATGACTGCTTCCGGATGAACAAAGGCACTGGGATGAATGTTTGGAACTTTGTCCCCGAATGAATAAATCGCCACGTTAATCCTGATCTGCTTGATTGGCTTCAAGTATTGCAACTAAGTCGCCATGTATCGCAGGATTTGCGACCACGATCATGTCGTTTCCGATTGGATTGCCAAACAGGCCACTTGAAACTGCCCCAGCTTCCCGAGCAATCAATTCACCAGCTGCATGATCCCAAGCATTAACCCCGCGCTCGTAGTATCCGTCCAAAACTCCGTCGGCTACCAGGCATAAATCCACCGCGCATGATCCAAGTCGACGAATGTCGGCAACCTTTGGCAATACTTCTTGCAAAACTCGAGCCTGACTTGCTCGGCGAGAACTGGAATATCCAAAACCAGTGCCCATCAGAGCCTGACTAAGTTCGGTGCAGCCAGAAACTTTAAGTTCTCGCGGAACACCAGCCTCAACTACCCAGGCACCTAAACCTCGACTAGAGATATACATCTGATCCAAAACCGGCACATAAACCACACCTGCCAAAGCCAGACCCGAGCTTTCTTCCATCAAACCGATCGAAACGCACCAGTGCGGAACCTTGTGCAAGTAGTTGACGGTGCCATCGATTGGATCAATCACCCATTGCAAACCTGATGTTCCAACCTGGTTTGCGCCTTCTTCACCCAAGATCGCATCATTTGGGCGGTGTTTGCCCAGCTCGGAGACTATGAACGCCTCAGCCGCCTGATCCATCAGAGTTACCACGTCAGTTGCGGTGGATTTTGTGGTGATTCCAAGGTCATCCGGTCGATCTAAAAGTAACTTTCCAGTTCCACTTGCGATCTGCATGGCAAGGGCAAGGTTTGGTTCGGCAATCAAGGCGTCGAAGGATGAGTGCTTCGGCTGCGAGGTCATCTGGCTATTGTCCTGCCTGCCTTGGTAGTTATGCGACACACCCCGCAATAACCCCGATTTTATTGGTTTTTCCGCGAAACTAGAGGGGCATAAGCAATAGAA
>JBEION010000218.1:0-2396 GCA_040377565.1 Candidatus Nanopelagicales bacterium
AAGATGGTTACGAATTCAATTCGCTCTGCTCAGACGCAAGTAGAAGCGCAGAACTTCGAAATTCGTAAAAATGTTTTGAAGTATGACGAAGTTATGAACCGCCAGCGCCAAGTTGTTTATGGCGAGCGTTCCCGAGTTCTAGATGGCGAAGATATTCAAGAGCAGATTAAGACGTTCATGAATGACACCATTGCGGCTTATGTTGCAGCTGAGACTGCAGAGGGTTTCCCAGAGGATTGGGATTTGCAAGAACTATGGAAAGCCTTGTCGGCACTTTACCCAGTTGAGATTTCGATCAACGACATGGTGAAGGCAGCCGGTGGCGATCCTGCAGACCTGTCTGCCGAGTTTATGACCGTTACTTTGCAAGAAGATATCAATCGCGCTTATTTGGCCCGCGAAGCTGAGTTGCAGCCACCAGTGATGCGCGAACTTGAACGCCGCGTAATTCTGTCGGTACTAGATCGTAAGTGGCGCGAGCATCTTTACGAGATGGATTACTTACAAGAAGGAATCGGCCTGCGCGCAATGGCGCAACGCGATCCACTTGTTGAATACCAGCGTGAAGGCTTTGACTTGTTCGTAGCAATGATGGAAGCCATTAAGGAAGAATCCGTTGGCTATATGTTCAATGCAGAAGTTACTGTCACGCCACATGTTCATGCAGATGGCGAGCCAGAAGAAATTGAACTAGAAACTAAAGGTCTAGTTACGCCTAAATCGGTTGCAGCACTTCAGTACTCAGGACCAAGTGAAACTGGAGAAGTTAAAACAACTTCAGTTTCAAATGATGCTTACGCAAACGTGGGTCGTAACGAACCTTGCCCATGTGGATCAGGCAGCAAGTACAAGAAGTGCCACGGAGCAGCTAGCTAGTTATTCCAGCAGCACTTACCTTGCCGAAACTATTCCGGCAGTGCCCACATCAAGCTAGTTGCTCGCCATCTTCCATCTAAGCCCTCAAGTCTCAGGGCTAGTGCAAAAGATCGATTCGGTGTCCCAAACACCGAACTAACTTCAGCAACACCGTCATCGGTTTCATGGACATGAATACTGCGTACACCTAGACGAGGCATTTTGTTGCGGGCAATTTGATACTGCAACTGGCTCATAACCTCTGGCGTAATCCATCGGTTTAGTTGAGCTGCTGGCCGTGAGCCATTGACTACTTCAACTAAGGCATGAACTAATCGCATCGACCACTGTCGGGCAGAAGGTAAATCAACTCTGGCTGTAGCTTGCGGATCAAAGCTGTCAGGACGATTTTCAGCCATTCGTGGTGGAACATACTTAATTGCATTTGCACCATCGGTTGGCCATTCAAACGGCAGAGTTTCTTGCAGACCATGTTTGGTTCGAACCGGCAAATTGATTATGTTGCCTGGCTTGTATTGACGAGCTCCTGGCACTGGCAGTGCATAGATAATTGCATTCATTGTTTCCCCCCGAAACGTTTAGCAATCACAGCCCTGACAAACCTTTGTAGGTGCCTGCAGGTGCTGCTTGGTGTTTTTATTCCCCCAAAAACACCAGTACAAACTTTCTAATTTCTCTTCAATTGGCTGTCAATGCCTGCAACTGAATTCAGGTAAATCTGTGGATATCTCAATTTGGTTATCCACAAGCAGCAAGTTAGTTATTAAGTAACTCAAGATTTCAGGTGAAATATCGGCATGGAATCTGCCGAGTTTGAATCATCCTTATTTACTGAGTTAAATCGAGTGCTGCTTCAGGCTGCTGAAGAAGTGGAGTCCGAGGAGCGCTTAGATCTGGCTTACGAAGTCTTGGAAACTGTGCGCTTTGAACAGGCTCACATTTCATGGCTAGATCGTTTGAGAAACACTGCCAGTTCAGTTGAGCTAAGGCTTGCGCATTCCCACCTGCCGCTTGCTGAAGGTGAAGTCAGGCATCTAGCCGACCCCTTTGTGATTTTGGAGAATGCGAAAACTCAGTATCTAGTTAACTTCGATTTTGTATCTGCGGTCTCCGGACTTAGCGAGCTATCCCAAAGTTCTGCGAAACCAGATGCTATTAACTGGCTCGACAATGTTTGGTTTCATGACCTGGCAGATAAAAACCTGACGAGCACTTGGTATTTGGTGGGCGATCAAGTTATTGAAGGCGCATGTCGGCGAACCGGATTTGATTCCTTGGATATAGAGACAAATTCAAAAGTAATTACGATTCCAAAACGTTCTATTGTGGCCAGCCGAACATTAGTTGCAGGCTGATTCTGTTATCGAGGATTTTGGGCCACAAAGTCTGCAGTCGCAGAGTAAAGCTGTGCGATGTAGTTTTCCAGAGCGCGATCTTCTACTCGCCATTGCCCGCGGGCACCAATTTTTATCGCAGGCAATTCACCAGTGCGTACGAGTGTGTAGACCTGCGCAGGTGCA
>JBEION010000204.1:0-2565 GCA_040377565.1 Candidatus Nanopelagicales bacterium
AAGGCAATCGCATTAGGTGCTGACGCAGTTGTTGTTGGATCAACTTTTGCTCGCGCTACTGACGCACCAGGTCGCGGTAAGCACTGGGGGATTGAAGCTACTCACCTAGAACTACCAAGAGGTGAACTTGTTGATCTTGGAACAACCGGAACTTTGAGCGAAATCATTTCAGGTCCATCTCACACAGCTGATGGAACTATGAATATGGTTGGTGCCCTTCGTCGTGCCATGGCAACCTGTGGTTACTCAGACTTAAAGGAATTCCAGCGTTGTGAAGTAGTTGTAACTCCTAATTAGTTGTGACAGAGCCATCGCGGGTGCAATCTGCACAAGGACTGGCTACCAATAGGCTAAGGATGTGACTGACGCCCGCCCGGTACTCGTAGTTGATTTTGGTGCGCAGTATGCCCAGTTAATTGCTCGTAGAGTTCGGGAAGCGCGGATTTATTCTGAAGTAGTTCCCAGCACTATGTCTGCCAAAGAAATGTTGGCCAAAAATCCATTAGCGATAGTTCTTTCTGGTGGACCATCTAGCGTTTACGCCGAAGGTGCACCACAAGTTGATGCCGCGCTATTTGATGCAAACCTTCCAGTGTTTGGAATCTGTTATGGCTTCCAAGCCATGGCAGCAACACTTGGTGGCACGGTTGCGCAAACTGGATTATCTGAATTTGGCGCAACTGAATTGAAGACCGTTTCTGGTAGTTGCCTATTCGATGGGTTACCTGAAATTCAAAACGTTTGGATGAGTCACGGTGATTCCGTCCAAGAAGCACCAGCCGGGTTCACTGTCACGGCATCAAGTGCGGGCGCAGCAGTTGCTGCGTTTGAAGATTTATCTCGAGGATTAGCAGGCGTTCAATTCCATCCGGAAGTAATGCATTCCGAGCACGGCCAAAAAGTTCTAGAACATTTCTTGTATGACATTGCAAAAATCGAACCAACTTGGACACCAGCTGGAATTGTTGATGAACAAGTAGCTCGTATCAAGGCTCAACTTGGTGACTCTAAAGTTATCTGCGGGCTATCTGGTGGTGTTGATTCGGCTGTCGCTGCGGCTTTGGTTCACAAAGCAGTAGGGGATAACTTAACTTGCGTATTTGTTGATCATGGATTGTTACGCGCAGGCGAACGGGAACAAGTTGAACGTGATTATGTTGCAGCAACCGGCATCAGACTTGTTGTCATAGATGCCGCTGACCGATTCTTAACTGAATTAGCTGATGTTACAGATCCAGAAACTAAGCGGAAAATCATTGGTCGAATTTTCATTCGAGTTTTTGAAGATGCCCAAAAACAATTAATTGCTGAAGCTGGCGAATCTGGAGCCACTATTGATTTCTTGGTTCAGGGAACGCTTTATCCAGACGTAGTTGAAAGTGGCGGCGGCACTGGCGCGGCAACTATCAAGAGTCATCACAATGTTGGTGGTCTGCCTGATGATATTGAATTCCAACTTTGTGAGCCATTGCGAGAACTTTTCAAAGATGAAGTCCGCGCAGTTGGTCGAGAACTAGGTCTGCCAGATGCGATGGTTATGCGTCATCCATTCCCAGGACCAGGACTTGGAATTCGAATTGTCGGAGCAGTCAGTAAAGAGCGGTTAGACATTCTTCGTGCGGCCGATGCGATCGTACGAGAAGAAACCACGCTGGCCGGATTAGATTCATCAATTTGGCAGTTCCCAGTTGTGTTGTTGGCCGATGTTCGCAGTGTTGGCGTACAAGGTGATGGCAGAACTTACGGCCACCCAATCGTGTTGCGCCCAGTTTCAAGTGAAGATGCAATGACAGCGGACTGGACCAGATTGCCTTATGACGTATTGGCAAAGATTTCGAATCGAATAACTAACGAAGTTCGCGAAGTTAACCGCGTAGTGTTGGATGTAACGTCAAAGCCTCCGGGCACAATTGAATGGGAATAGATTGTGGATATTGTTTACACAGCTCTAGTAGTACTTCACTTTGTTGGAATTGCAGCAATTGCATTTGGCTTCTTTAAGGAACTCGCTAAAAAGACTTTCGGCGTTAATGTTGCGATGCTCCATGGTGCCAGCACGCAGCTTTTGACCGGCATATTGCTCGTAGGTTTGCACGAGTCCGGCTCGCTAGATAGCGATTACGTAGTTGATCACACCAAGATTGCGATCAAACTAATCATCGCGATTGCAATTATTGCAATGTATTCAATTGGTAAGCGCAAGTCAGAGCAAAAGCTTTACTGGGCACTTATTGGTGCTTTAACGCTGACAAACATTGTTATTGCTTACGCGCTTTAGTCTCTAGTCAGGAAGTTTGATTTGGCGGAAAGCTTCGGCTAGACGTCCAGTTTCAAATCCTGCGGACGCAGCTTGCATTTCACCCCAACTGCGAAGCATGTCTTCCAGATTTTCCATGTGTGACGTTTGACTTGCGTGTGCTTCAAGCGCATTCACTTTGCGAGCAAAGAACTCAGTGGTATCAACCCAGTGATTGGGCTCGGTGTGACCTTGTAGCCAGAGCCAATTAACCGTCCACGCTTCCAGGCCTTCGTTGTCTCGTAATTCTGGATACGCGTATGGATTAC
>JBEION010000028.1:0-8240 GCA_040377565.1 Candidatus Nanopelagicales bacterium
AAGAACTGGCTGCCAGCCTGGCTGCAATCACCGAGCTAAAAGAGCAGCTTGCTACTTCACAGTCCGAAGGTGTGGCAGCAGCAGCGACAGCAGCAGCAACGTCATCACCAGCCGAACAAGGTGTCGCATCAGTTCGCATCCTTGAATTGGCTCAGCGCACCGCAGATGAAGCAGTTGCCTCAGCTCGCATTGAATCTGAGCAACTACTTTCTGCCGCTAAGTCCACATCAGATGAACTAGTAACTGAGGCAAAGGCCAACGTTGCAAACATCACTCGTGAGTTTGAATCACAGCGGGTTGCCATGGAACGTCGCGTCGAAGAGCTTCGTGCTTACGAACGCGAATACCGTGGCCGTCTACGTAGCTACCTAGAGGGACAGCTTCGTGAGCTTGAATCCAAGAACATCAGTGGTGACCGTCAGGTAACCGAAGATTAAGAATTAAAAAAAGAAGGCCTGGGATTTTCCCAGGCCTTCTTTTTTGTCTAGTTACGCTTTTGCGATTAATACCTTTAACTCAAGTTCGTCATCGCTGGCAGTTGGATTGGAAACCGATCCTTGCGTCCAAGTAGTTGCAAGTACTTCGCTTGCAATCAAATCAGCGTGTGAAGTTAGCGCTGAAATGGTTGATTCATTTCCAGATTCCCAGATAACAGAGATGCGATCGCTTATGTCTAAACCAGAAGTCTTCCGAGCATCTTGAATCAACCGAGTTACATCTCGAGCTATGCCTTGCCCAATTAATTCCGGAGTCAGAGCTAAGTCAAGAGCTAGGGATTCGCCGGAATCACTAGCAACGGTCCAGCCTTCTCGAGGGACCTCAGTGACAACGACATCATCCGGTCCAATTTCATAATCCACACCAGAAGCCGTAACGGTTGCT
Organism: Candidatus Nanopelagicales bacterium; assembly: GCA_040377565.1. GTDB lineage: Bacteria > Actinomycetota > Actinomycetes > S36-B12 > UBA5976 > UBA5976. Next base: position 883 of record JBEION010000028.1, read on the forward strand.
GATCCAGATCGCAGCGCCTCAACTAAAGCGTTTGCATCAGCTGCTGCTACTGCAGCTGCAATATCTGGCGTGCTCTTGCCATACCTTGCGCCAAGGGTCTTGAAGTTAGCTTTAAGGCTGACATCAACAAGTTCGTCGGTTCCCGAAAGACTTTCCAGGCTCAAGACGTTCACTTCATCTCGGATCTGCGCCTGCAGACCTTCAGGCAAAGCATCCCAGCCAGGAGCAGCGACTAGTGCTCGCTGAAGTGGCTGACGAGTTTTAACGCCAGATGTAGCGCGCGCTGATCTGCCAAGTTCAACTAAGCGACGGGTTAAATCGACTTGATCGCGCAAGGTATCGCTGATCTTCTCGTCTGACCATTCTGGCCAAGTACTTAAGTGCACAGATTCGGTATCTGTTGTCGTGTACAAGTCTTGCCAAACGCGTTCGGTGATGAACGGTGTGAAAGGCGCCATAACTTGAGTAACTACCTTCAGACAGTGATGAAGAGTACTTAACGCAGCGTGATCTGCATCCCAGAAACGACGACGCGAACGACGTACGTACCAGTTACTCAAATCATCCACGAACTCTGCGATGAAACGTCCAGCTCGCTGCGTATCGAATTGCTCTAGCGCTTGATCAACATCTCGCGCTAGGCGAGTGGCTTGCGAAACTGCCCACTGATCCAAATCAGTTAGATTATCCAGCGATGCCGTGCTGCTATCCCAATCACCTGCGCGGGCATAAAGACTTTGGAATGCCACAGTGTTCCAGTAGGTAAGAAGTGTTTTGCGAACAACTTCTGCGATTGTGCCGTGACCAACGCGACGAGCGCTCCATGGTGAGCCACTGACAAGCATGAACCAACGAAGTGCATCAGCGCCATGTTCATCCATCAATCCGATTGGTTCCAGCACGTTACCTAGGTGCTTACTCATCTTGCGACCATCTTCATCAAGAATGTGACCTAGGCAAAGCACGTTTTCGTAGGACGATTCCTCGAACACCAAAGTTCCAATTGCCATCAAGGTGTAGAACCAACCACGAGTTTGGTCAATTGCTTCACAGATGAAATCAGCTGGGTAGCTAGCTTCGAATGTTTCCTTGTTGTTTTCTGGGTAACCCCACTGCGCAAATGGCATCGCACCTGAGTCATACCAGCAGTCAATAACTTCTGGAACTCGAGTTGCAGTGCCATTGCACTCTGGGCAAGCAAAAGTGATGTCATCAACGAATGGTCGATGTGGATCAACAGTTAAGGCTTGATCTCCTGCAAGGGCCGCAAGTTCGGCACGGCCACCTATGCAAGTTAAATGGTTTTCTTCGCAGCGCCAGATTGGTAGTGGAGTGCCCCAGTAGCGATTGCGGGAAAGTGCCCAGTCGACATTGTTATTTAGCCAGTCACCAAATCGACCATTCTTAATCGTTTCGGGGAACCAATTAGTTTTTTCGTTCTGGGCTAGCAACTGATCTTTAATGTCAGTGGTTTTGATGTACCAAGACGGTTGTGCGTAATAGATCAACGCAGTGTGACATCTCCAGCAATGTGGGTAGGAGTGTTCGTATGGCAAGTGTCGGAACAACAAACCTTTTTCTTCCAGCAACTCAACAAGTCGAGGGTCAGCTGTCTTGAAGAACACGCCAGCAACTTCTGGAATGTCAGATTCAAAAGTTCCGTTTGGCAATACTGGATTTACAACCGGCAGACCATATGAACGACAAAGCGCAAGATCCTCGGCACCGAAAGCGGGAGCTTCATGAACTACTCCGGTGCCATCTTCAGTTGTTACAAAGTCGGCAAGCAAGACAGTATGTACCGGAGCATCAGTTTCCGGGAAAGTTACCCAATCAAATGGTCGCTGGTATCCAGTGCCTTCTAAGTCTCGGCCCACAATGGTTTCCAAAACTTTTGAATCTTCGCCAAGAACCTTTTCCCGCAAAGCATCCGCAACAATTAGGTACTCACCAGCTGCAGTTTGCGCCACAACGTAATCAACTTTGGCATTAACTGCCGCAGCAGTATTGGAAATCAAGGTCCAAGGGGTAGTAGTCCAGACCAGAAGTGAGATACCCGAATATTTCTCAGGCAAAGCACCAGTTGTAATCGGGAATCGCACATAAACCGAAGCATCAACTACGTCTTCATAACCTTGAGCTAACTCGTGATCGGATAACCCGGTGCCACAACGCGGGCAATATGGCGAAACGCGATGATCTTGAACAAGAAGACCTTTATCAAAAATCCGCTTCAGACTCCACCAAACACTGTCTATGTATTTCTCATCCATAGTCCAGTAGGCCTGATCCATATCAACCCAATAGCCCATGCGCGAAGTCATGCTTTCAAATTCATCTACGTGGCGAAGCACGGATTCTTTGCATCGCGCGTTGAACTCAGCAATGCCGTACTTTTCGATGTCTTGCTTTCCGGTGAAACCTAATTCTTTTTCAACTGCAAGCTCAACTGGAAGTCCATGGCAATCCCATCCAGCCTTGCGTGGAACGTTGAATCCCTTCATGGTGCGATAGCGCGGGAAGATATCTTTGAATACTCGGGCTTCTACGTGATGAGTTCCTGGCATGCCGTTTGCAGTGGGAGGTCCTTCATAAAAAACCCAACGCGGACCGTCGCTAGTGCGCGCCATAGATTTGTGAAAGATGTCATTGTCTTTCCAAAACGAGAGCACATCGTGCTCCATCGCTGGAAGATCAATCTTCGCGGGTACATCGCGGTATGCCATCAGTTTTCCTCGTCGCTTGCAGTCAATTATCAAGGCCACCGATTGGTGACTTTGATTTCAAGGGACGAGGTGATTTTTAGGCCATTCCCGCGGTACCACCCTTGTTGACTTTGCCGTTGCGACGCAAAATCCACTTAAGTTTCAGTCAGCTGACTCGTTCTACTGGGCAATATCCCTGGGGTATTTCCCGTGGAATTGCTTTTCTTCGAGCCAACTCAGAAGTGATACTGCGCAAACATCACCTTTTTGGGCTTACACCGTCCCCAAATCGCTGCTTTGGTGCTGTTGGCTGCGCAATGTGTCTTCATCATCGTTTTGCCGACTAATAGTAAAGATTAGTGGGAAAAACCCATTATTCCCATTTCGCAAAGCGCAAAAGCCGCCGCCAGAATTGCGGTTAGGCCCGTAAGCATCCAAAACTTAGCCAAGAATTGCAGGAATTCGCGTTTTAACGTACCTTCTAGCGAGCATTATGCAATCGACTCGGTAGAGTCTAGGGACTTAGTCGATAAAAACTAGGCGTTAATTAAAGGGGAATACCATGGCTGCGAAACCAGCTAAGAAGGCAACTACTAAGGCAAGTGCGGCCAAGAAGGCCCCTGCCAAGAAGGCCCCTGCCAAAAAAGCCCCAGTAGCAAAAAAGGCTGCAGCTAAAAAAGCACCTGCTAAGAAGGCTCCTGCTAAAAAAGCACCTGCTAAGAAGGCTCCAGCAAAGAAGGCCCCTGCCAAAGCAACTAAGAAGCCAGTTGCTAAGAAAGTTGCTCCAGTTAAGCCTGCTAAGAAAGTTGCCGAGCCAAAGCCAGTAGTAGTTAAGGTACCAAAAGTTACTAAAGCTCAACTTGCAGCAATTGCAAAAGCCGAAGCCGCTGCCGCTGCCGCACTTGCTGGTCCGCCGGTACAAGTTATTAATCCAATTGGTTCCGTTGGTCTGCCATCAGTTCGCAAAGCAGTTCCAGGTAAGAAAGCTGCGCCTAAGCATCCAGTAGTTCAGGAAGATGAATCCAACTGGACCAAGACTGAATTAAATGCAGTGCGCAAAATGCTTACCTCTGAAGCTGAAGAACTTAAAGTTGAAATTGCTCAAGCCGAAGAAAGTTTCCATGCCTTGATTATGGAAAGTGGCGAAGGCGCTGGCGACGATCAAGCTGATGCTGGAACCAAGACTTTCGAGCGCGAACACGAAATTTCTATTCTTTCGAATAAGAAAGATTTGCTTGACCAAACAAATCGCGCATTAGAACGAATTGAAGCTGGCACTTACGGTGCATGCGAGAACTGTGGAAAGCAGATTGGAAAGCTTCGCCTACAGGAAGCTAACCCAAGAGCAACAATGTGTATGCCTTGCCGCGAGCGTGAAGACCGTTCCTAACGTCGTGTATCGTCGCCAACTTTTAATAACTGCACTAATTGTCATCTTGGTCGATTTAGCGACTAAAGCCTGGGCAGTTGCCAGACTTGAAAATCAGTCTGAAATCAAAGTAATTGGTGAACTACTTAAATTCTCATTTGTGAGAAATCCTGGCGCAGCGTTTTCATTTGGAACCAATTTCACTTGGGTATTCACACTGATAGCGATTGCAGTAAGTATCGCAATTCTTTATGTTTCCAAATCGGTTACAAACAAGCCATGGGCAATTGCACTCGGTGGTCTACTTGGTGGGGCAGTGGGTAACTTGATTGATCGAATATTTCGAAGTCCAGAGATGTTCCATGGACATGTTGTGGATTTCATCTCTGTTCCCAATTACCCGATGTTTAACATCAGTGACAGCGCAGTAGTTCTGTCAGCAATTGCGATGGTCATTTTGTCACTGCGCGGTGTCGATTACCAAACGCCAAATGCTTTACCAGAGTTGCCAGATTCGGATCAAAAATGATTCGTACCTGGCCGATTGATGAATCACTTGAAGGCGAACGCTGCGACGTTGCACTTGCGCGATTAACTGGCGAATCACGAGCAGCCTGTGTCACGTTACTCGAAGAAAAGCGCGTAACACTAAACGGCAAGGTCGCTCAAAAAAGTGCCCGCTTAGCTTTCGGTGATGTAGTTGAAGTAGATCTACCGGACCCAGATATGTACGATGCGGAACCAACCGTTGAGCTACCAATTGTGTTTGAAGACGATTCATTCGTAGTTATTGATAAGCCAGCTGGTGTGGCAGCGCATCCAAGTCAAGGTTGGTCTGGTCCAACTGTTACAGGGTCCCTAACTGCAATGGGAACTGTCCTTACTTCATTTGGTCCATCTGAACGCAAAGGCATTGTGCATCGATTAGATGTCGGCACAAGTGGCTTGATGGTTGTTACCAAGTCAGAACGCGCTTACGTCAGCATCAAAGACCAATTCCGGGATAGAACTGTTGACAAGATTTACCACACTTTGATTCAGGGCCGACTTGATCCGATTAATGGAACTATCGATGCTCCAATCGATCGCCATCCGTCATCTTCTTATCGATTTGCGATTATGAGTGGTGGCCGACCAAGCATTACCCATTACGACACTTTGGAATCGTTTGCTTATGCCTCGTTACTAGAGGTGCATCTGGAAACCGGTCGAACTCATCAAATTAGAGTTCACATGTCCGGGTTAAGACACCCATGCTGTGGCGACCTTACATATGGCGCAGACCCAACAGTGGCAGCCAAACTCAAACTCGACAGGCAGTGGCTTCATGCCGTCCGATTAGGTTTCGAACATCCAGTGTCAGGTGAGCGAGTTACTTTCCACTCCGAATACGCCCCAGATTTAGCCAGATCCTTAGAACTGGCTCGTAACCTCTAAATCTTCAGCCACGAAAAAGTGTCTTAGCCCCACTGCACTTTCTTGTCACAGGTCGCAGGTAACCTAGGGGAGCGTCCTTCCTCTCGCGTACTTACCCTCTAAATAAAAGGAACTAATCCTGTGAGCAATGACTCGTTCGTGCATCTACATGTGCACACCGAGTATTCAATGCTGGATGGCGCTGCTCGCCTAGGTGACCTTTTTTCAAAAGCTGAAGAACTGGGTATGCCGGCCATTGCGATGACGGATCATGGCAATTTATATGGCGCCTTTGAATTCTGGAAAAAAGCACAATCCACAAATGTAAAACCAATCATTGGCATCGAAGGATATTTCGCGCCACAAGGTCGTGCACTACGCGCGCCGTTTGATTTTGGAACCCCGGCAGTTGATGACACTTCATTAGATGGTGCCGGTCGTGGCCGATACAACTACACCCACATGACACTTTGGGCCGAAAACAACGTGGGACTTCATAACTTGTTTCGGCTTTCCAGTAAAGCAAGCCTGGAAGGCTATTACTATCAGCCAAGATTTGATGCTGAGTTACTAGAAAAACACGGCAAAGGAATTATCGGTACAACTGGCTGTCCTTCTGGTGAAGTTAATCGTTGGCTGCAAGCTGGTAATTACGACAAAGCTCTAAGTACTGCTGCAACTATGCGCGAGATCTTGGGGCAAGACAATTACTTTGTTGAGCTGATGGATCATGGTCTAGGAATTGAACGTCGCCATCGCGAAGACTTACTAAAAATTGCCAAGAATTTGAATTTGAAGTTAGTCGCCACAAATGATCTTCATTACGTCTACCCAGAAGATGCGCGGATGCACGAAGTGCTGCTTTGTATTGGTACTCGCTCCACAATGGATGACCCAAAGCGCTTCAAGTTTGATGCACAAGACTTCTACCTAAAAACCGCTGCCGAAATGCGCGAAGTTTGGCGCGAACTTCCTGATGCCTGCGATAACACTTTGTTGATTGCAGAACGTTGCAACATAAACTTCGTTGAAGGTCAAGATTTGTTGCCGTCCTTCGCAGTTCCAGCCGGCGAGACTGAGAACACTTGGCTAGTTAAAGAAGTTGAAATTGGATTAAACCGCAGATTCAATGGAAACAAGATTCCAAAGGAACATCTGGAACGAGCGAAGTTCGAACTAGCTGTTGTTGAGCAAATGGGATTCCCGGGCTACTTCCTAGTGGTAGCCGACTTGTGTCGTCACGCCCGCGAAGAAGGTATTCGTGTTGGTCCAGGTCGAGGCTCGGCAGCTGGTGCATTGATTGCCTGGGCGCTGGGCATCACTGAACTAGATCCAATTAAGCACGGTTTGCTCTTTGAGCGCTTCTTAAATCCAGAACGTATTTCAATGCCTGATATCGACATTGACTTTGATGAACGTCGACGCAGCGAAATGATTCGTTATGCAACTCATAAGTATGGTGAAGAACGCGTTGCCCAGATCATTACTTATGCATCGATTAAAGCTAAAGCAGCAGTAAAGGATTCAACTCGCGCGCTTGGCTTCCCATATGCCCTTGGCGACAAAATCACTAAGGCAATGCCACCTGGCGTCATGGGTAAAGACATTCCACTTTCGGGAATCTTTGATCCAGAACATGATCGCTATGGCGAAGCCGGCGAATTCCGAGACTTATACGAAGACGATGCTGATGTGCGGGCAGTTGTTGACACAGCGCGCGGCATTGAAGGCCTGAAGCGACAGCCAGGCGTGCACGCAGCTGGCGTTATTTTGTGTAAAGAAGAATTGATCAACGTCTTGCCGGTCTGGCGCAGAGACCAAGATGGCGCGGTAATTACCCAGTTCGACATGGGTGCCTGCGAATCACT
>JBEION010000119.1:0-3871 GCA_040377565.1 Candidatus Nanopelagicales bacterium
GCATTTCCTCGTCCGTTGGAGTTGGAATCACATCAGAGTAGAACCACTGAGACAACTTCGCCCGAGCGATTGACTTGGCAGCCTTTGGATTACGAACGCCATTCTCATCAGTAGCTGATGGAAGGGCCATCGGAACTACATCTGCCTTAGCAAGTAACTTAGCTTTTTCGGCTTCGCCAATTGGTTCATGAATTTCGATAAATTCACCACTTGGTAGACGCAGAATCCGGCCAGTCTCGTAACCGTGCAACAGCTTGTTGTTGTCGCGGCGCTGCAGACCTAGACAGATGCGCTTGGTAAGCACAAACGCCAGCGGCGGAAGTATGAACAGCAAGAATCTAAATGCCCAAGTGATCTGGTTGATCGAGAGATTGAATGCGGAGGCAATAATGTCGTTACCACCCGAAATAACCAAGATCATGTAGAACGTCAGCGACATCACGCCAAGGGCGGTGCGAGTTGGTGCGTTACGTGGACGATCTAGCAAGTGGTGCTCACGCTTGTCGCCAGTAGCCCAAGCTTCAATCCATGGATACAAACCAAGTGCGGTAAACATAATTCCTGGAATCACTAGAGCTGGCACCAGAATGTTCCAACTCAAGGTGTAACCAAAGATCACGGACTCAAGGTTTGGCATTAGTCGAACAGCGCCATCAAGCCAGCCGATGTACCAGTCAGGCTGGGAACCTGCGGTTACCTGGGATGGTGTGTATGGACCGTAGAGCCAGATCGGGTTGATTGTTACCAGTGCCGAGATAAGAACGGTGATTCCAAATACTACGAAGAAGAAGCCACCAGCCTTAGCCATGTAGATCGGGAACAAGCGGAAGCCAACAACGTTGCTTTCCGTGCGGCCTGGGCCAGGGAACTGAGTGTGCTTTTGGTAGAACACCATGATTAAGTGCACAGTGATCAAAGCCAGCAAGATACCTGGAATCAAAAGGATGTGGATTGAGTAGAGGCGAGGCATGATGTCTGTGCCTGGGAATTCGCCACCGAATAGGAACATCGCCACATAAGTTCCAACCAGCGGAATTGCCTGGATGATTCCCTGTGCAATGCGAAGTCCGGTACCTGATAGCAGGTCATCTGGAAGTGAGTAACCAGAGAAGCCTTCAAGAAGTGCAAGAACCAAAAGTAAAGTTCCGATTACCCAGTTGATTTCACGTGGCTTGCGGAAAGCACCTGTGAAGAAAACTCGAAGTAAGTGAACGGAAACTGCAGCGGTAAAGAACAGCGCAGCCCAGTGATGAATTTGGCGCATTAACAATCCGCCACGAACATCGAAGGAAATCGCCAAAGTCGAGGAATATGCTTCAGACATCTTTACGCCCTTAAGTGGGACGTAAGAACCGTTGTAAACAACTTCAGTCATTGATGGATTGAAGAACAGGGTTAGGTATGTGCCGGAAAGCAACAAAATAATGAAGCTGTACAGGGCTACTTCGCCAAGCATGAATGACCAGTGGTCTGGGAATACTTTGTCGACTAGGCGCTTGGTGAAGCTAGCAGAAGCTAGGCGATCATCAATGTAGTAACCGACGGCACCACCTTTAGTGGTTGGCGCAGCATGTGCTGGTGCCTGAATTGACTCTTCGGTTGTGCTCATCCGCGCTCCCAGAAACTAGGTCCTACTGGTTCATTAAATCCACTTTGGGCAACTAGGTAGCCCTCTGCATCAACCGTGATCGCAAGTTGTGGCATGCGACGTGCGGCTGGTCCGAAAACCACATTGCCCGAGTCTGATAAGTCAAACGTAGACTGATGACACGGACACAGCAAGTGGTGAGTGCGCTGTTGGTAAAGTGATGTTGGACACCCTAGGTGGGTGCAAATCTTAGAGAACGCTAAAACTCCTTGGTAATCCCAAGCTTCACCCTGCTGCGAGACGATGTCAGCTGGATCCATGCGAACGATAATGATCGATGCTTTGCCGCGCTGGTTTAGGTTGTGCTCTTCGTGTTCAATCTCAAGCAGGTTCTCTGGAACGGCATTGATTAAGCCACCCAAAGGAATATCGGAAGCCTTGATCTTTTTGTAGGTGGCATCAGTAACTAAGTGAATTCCTTCATCCCAGATGGTTTCCCGGAGGCGAGTGCCAGGTAGGGGACCAAGGTCACGAAGCAGAACGATTAGTGGAACTGGGAATAGTGCGAGGGCACCCAGTAATGAACGGCGAATAATCTTGCGTTCCTTGAAGCCAGATTCAGCAGCGCCGCGCTGCAGACTAGATTGCACAGCAGCACGCTCTTCATTAGAGGAAGTGAGAGCGTGACGCTCTTGAATTACTTCCTCATCCGGCATCAATTTCTTGGCCCAATGAATTGCGCCAAGGCCAATCAGCAGAATTGCCATGCCAAATGTGAATCCGATTGCCAAGTGATTTGCATTCAAAGTTCCAATAACTGGAATTGTGATTAGTAGATCTGCAGGCACCTGAATGTACGCAACTATGAAAAGAATGATCATTAGTGACGACAAGCCAAACATGGTGGCAACTTGGCGTTCAGCGCGAATGGCAGCTTTTGGATCTATGTCGGCCTTACGTGGAACGTGAGGTTCCATTGGGAAAACAGTGATACCGCTGATTAAGTCTTTGCCATCTTTGGCGCCGTATGGGTCACCCGTTGGATGTTCTAATTCATTCATTATTTTGCTTTCGCTCCGATCCATACTGCGGCAACGATAAGTACTCCAAGACCAATTGTGAAAATAAACAAACCTTCAGTTACTGGACCTTGTCGACCGAGGCTAAAGCCACCAGGGCTCTCATTCTTTTGAAGCTCTGCAACGTAAGCGATGATGTGTTGCTTGTCTTCAACGCTTAGTGTGCTGTCTGCAAACACTGGCATGGATTGTGGACCAGAGACCATGGCTTCGTAAAGGTTTTTAGCATCTGCATCCATCAAGCTTGGCGCTTTACGTCCTTCGGAAAGCGCGCCACCGACAGCAGACGCACCGTGGCACTGGGCACAGTTAGTGCGAAATAGTTCGCCACCGAGTGCTAATTCTGCGTTCGTAGTATCAAGCATCTCGGCGGTTGGAATTCCTGGGCCTGCACCCAAAGTTGCAATGTAAGCAGCTAGTGCAGCAGTTTCTTCTGCGTTATAGGAAGGCATTTTCGGCATAGCCTGCACGCCAGGAGCAGCAAGTGGCATACGACCGGTGCCAACCTGGAAATCTACTGAAGCGGCGCCAACCCCTAGAAGTGAAGGACCATCGGAAGCACCTTGGGCAGCCAAACCGTGACAAGACGAGCAACCTTCAAGGAATAGTTGCTTACCTTGCTCAACCTGAGTCTCGGTCTTAGCTACTACCTTTGGGGCAGTTTGAGCGCTTACTGCAGCATAAGCAGCACCAGTGGTACAAAGAGCCACGGCTAGAACTGCAAAGAGTGCTGCAGGGTGTCTTTTACTGAGTGCCACTGGATTCCTTCTCTATTTTCTGAAATGAAAACTTATAAACGATCGTTATTGAATTAAGTAGATAGTTGCGAACAGGGCAATCCAAACTACGTCGACGAAGTGCCAGTAGTAAGAAACCACGATTGCCGTTGTTGCTTGCTTATGTGAATAGTGCTTAGTTGCATAAGTGCGAGCCAATACGAACAGAAATGCAATAAGTCCACCGGTCACGTGTAATCCGTGGAATCCAGTAGTCAGGTAGAACGCTGATCCATATGCGTTTGAGGAGAGGATAAGTCCTTCATGCACTAAAACGCTGTATTCATAAACCTGACCGGCAACGAAGTAGAAGCCCATCAGGAATGTAATTACAAACCACTTACGTAAACCCTTTACGTCACCGCGCTCAGCCGCAAAGACTCCAAGCTGACAGGTAACGGATGAAAGCACCAAGATTGTGGTGTTAA
>JBEION010000266.1:0-1896 GCA_040377565.1 Candidatus Nanopelagicales bacterium
AAAGCCGTCATTCGTTGAGGCCACTGCAGCTAAGCGTTCCCGAGCTGGACTAAATGCCGGCGCTTCTGTAACCAACAAGCAAAGCCCAGGTGCACTGCCACGACCTACGCGGCCGCGGAGTTGGTGTAACTGGCTAATGCCAAAGCGATCCGCATCCATGATCACCATGGTTGTGGCATTCGGAACATCCACACCAACTTCAATAACAGTTGTTGAAATCAAAACGTCAATGCCATCTTTATGTGCTGGACCATTTGCAAACCTTTGCATCACATCATCTTTATCTGCCCCAGCCATTTGGCCATGCATGATGCCAACTCGAACACTTGCTAATGGGCCTTCTGTTAATTGAGGTGCCAAATCTTCAAGTGCGATTGCTTGGCGTTGCCCTGGCTTTAGATCTTTATCTTCTTGGCTCGCAATTCGTGGAACCACAACGTAAGCCTGATGACCTGCTTTAACTTCTTCGACAATTCGTTCCCAGGCTCTGGCTAAGTGGCTTGGTTTCTCGGCAGACAGAACAACGTGAGAAGTAATCGGCGAACGTCCGGCTGGGAGTTCACTCAAAGTCGAAATATCAAGTGCTCCAAATGCAGTCATGGCAACCGTGCGTGGAATTGGGGTTGCAGTCATAACAAGGACATGCGGACGCCTATCGCTTCCAGCCTTTCCAACTAGAGTTGCGCGTTGTTCAACGCCGAATCGATGCTGCTCATCGATAACCACAAGACCTAAATCAAAGAAGTCCACACGATCCTCAAGCAATGCATGAGTACCAATAACGATTCCAGCTTGGCCTGAAGTTATGTCTAACAAGGCTTGTCTTCTGGCCGCAGTTGTCATTGATCCGGTCAGCAGTGTTACACCGGTTCCTTCATCGTGCGCGCCCAGTTTCCCTCTCTCGGCCAATGACCCAAGCAAGTTAGTAATTGCTCGATAGTGCTGAGCTGCAAGCACTTCAGTTGGTGCCAGCAATGCGGATTGGCCACCTGAATCAACAACAGTGAGCATCGCTCGCACTGCAACCACGGTCTTTCCACTACCTACTTCACCTTGCAGCAATCGGTGCATTGGATGCCCAGCTGCCATTTCTGCCGAAATAGTTTTAGCTACTTCACTTTGGCCTTGCGTCAGGGTGAACGGCAATCGCGCATCAAAAGCGGCAAGCAAGCCATCTGGTTTTTCGGTTCTCGAAATAGCTGGCCAGGAATCTTCTTCGTGGCGTTGCTTAGCCAAAACAACTTGAAGGGCTAAAGCCTCATCCCATTTCAGACGTAATCTGCTGGCTTCAAGTTGCTCAAGTGATGTTGGCTTATGAATCGCATGCAGCGCTACATCTAAATCAATCAGACCTTCAGTTTTCCTGATGTCCGCTGGCAATGGGTCTTCAACTTTGCCAAGGGCGGTAAGTGCCAAGTCAATGCTTCGTTCGATCGTCCAGGTCTGCAGTTTCTTAGTTGCGGGATAAACCGGTAAGAAAGCTTCGGCGTAGTCGTCAGGATTTACATCGGCCGCATCATCTAGAAGTTCATACTCTGGATGAGTTAGCTGTCGCTTGTTGTTAAAAACTGATACTTGTCCCGCAAACAAACCTTGTCGCCCAGCTAGTAAATCTTTCTCACGCCAGTGTTGATTAAAGAACATCAAAGTTAAAGATCCAGAGCCATCACTAATTACAACTTCTTGACGTGTGCCACCCTTTGCGTTCTTTAAATTCTTAAAACTCTTAACCTGCGCCTGAACCGTGACGTGATCACCAATCTCAAGATTGCCAAGATCCGTTAACGCACCACGCTGTTCATATCTGCGCGGGTAGTGGCGAAGTAAGTCTTCGACTAATTCAATTTCAAATTCCGACTTTAATAGCGCCGCAGTTTTGGCACCAACCACTTCAAC
>JBEION010000152.1:0-3237 GCA_040377565.1 Candidatus Nanopelagicales bacterium
CTTGGCATCTCCTAAATCGTGTGCGACGCCGGCGATGATTGGTTGTTCCATAATTGCTCCTACTTTGGACAACTTCTTTAACTTGGACTGATCGTTTAGATCAGCAATAACAAAAGTTCCTTCTTTATCCGAGAACGAAGATCGAACGTGAATTGGTAAATCAAAACGCTTTGCATATTCCACGCAACGTAAGTGAAGAACTTTGGCTCCAGCTGCAGCAAGTTCCATCATTTCGTCATAAGTAATGCGTGGCACTTGTCGAGCACGTGGCGCAATGCGTGGATCTGCCGAGAAGATTCCATCGACGTCGGTATAAATCTCGCAAACATCGGCATACAGCGCAGCAGCTAAAGCAACTGCAGTCAAATCAGATCCACCACGTCCAAGAGTTGTGATGTCTTTAGTGTCTTGCGAGACGCCTTGGAAACCAGCAACGATTGGGATTGCATTTTCTCGAAGTGCTTCTTGGATTCTTCCGGGAGTCACATCAACAATGCGCGCTTTGCCATGAGTTGAGTCTGTGATCAATCCGGCTTGCGATCCGGTGTATGACCGAGCTTCGAAACCAAGATCGTTAATCGCCATTGCAAGTACAGCCATAGAAATTCGTTCGCCAGCAGTCAGCAACATATCTAATTCGCGACCTGGTGGATTTGGAGAAACTTGTTTAGCTAGATCAATGAGATCGTCAGTTGTGTCACCCATTGCTGAAACAACTACAACTACTTCGTTGCCAGCTCGCTTGGTGTCTGCGATTCGCTTGGCTACACGCAAAATTCCAGCGGCATCCGCAACGGATGACCCACCGAATTTAGCGACAATTAAGCCCATAGAACATAAGTCTAAATGGAATCTCGATCTGCGAAATCACCGTCCAAATTGTGGAACCGGGATAGAGGTCGCAGAGCTAAGGACTAACTTGGCGTCGACCCTCAAATGCTCGTCCCAAAGTGACTTCGTCAGCATATTCAAGGTCGCCACCAACCGGTAATCCAGATGCGAGCCTGGTTACCTTAATGCCCAATGGAGAAATCAATCTCGTTAAGTAGGTGGCTGTGGCTTCACCTTCAAGATTTGGATCCGTAGCCAGGATGATTTCGACAATCGCCCCATCAGCAAGTCGGGTCATAAGTTCAGTGACTCGCAGATCATCTGGTCCAACGCCGTCGATTGGGCTGATTGCGCCACCCAGCACGTGGTACCTGCCACGGAATTCTCGAGTTCGTTCAACAGCTAAAACATCTTTAGGTTCTTCAACCACGCAGATTGCGCTCTGATCACGACGAGTGTCTGCACAAATTCTACAAAGATCATCTTGGGCAACGTTGTAGCAAGTTCGACAGAACTTGATCTTGTCTTTAACTTCAGCAAGTACTGTGGCTAATCGAGTGACATCCGCGCTGTCAGTTGCAAGTAAGTGAAACGCAATTCGAGTCGCACCCTTTGGTCCAACGCCTGGCAACTTGGCAAGTTCATCAATCAAGTCCTGAACGATGCCTTCGTACATGTTGCTCATGCGTCTCGCGGACTTTCGCTGATTACTTCTCCACCAAGTGAACTAGTGATGATGTCGATGGAAGACCGAGTTGGTGTTGTCTCATCATCCGGTGATGCTTCACCTGCATCAGTTGCTGCCGCTTTTTTTGGCTTCGCAGGTGCAGCACGATTTGGATCTACCGTTGGATCAATTCGCACATCAACATGGAACAGATTTTGAATCACTAATCGCAGGCGATCATCGTGACCACTCTTAACAGCATTATTCATAGTGTTTGAATTCGGGAACGCAACTGCTAAAACTTTGTCTTCGCCAAACGAAACTGGTGCGGTGTCGACCATGACAATTCCAGCGACGCGACTTTGGCTGCCGAGCGTTTGCAAAATTGCTGGCCAAGCATCACGAATCTGTTCGAAGGAAACCGGACCGGTAAGTGTTGCCGGTGCTTCCGCAGATTTCTCTTCAGCTTTTTGGGTTGCTGCTGCGGTAACTTGCGAAGGCTTAAGTGGTGCTGGTGTTGTTGAAACAACTGGCCGCGGTGGTGGGGTCTTGGCTGCAGCAGGTGCAGATTCAATTGGAGTCTCGGTCTGTTGGGTTACTGGCTGTTCTGCAGCAACGCGAGCGCGAGCTGGAACCGGCGCTGTATTTGAAACCCGCGGGCCATCTTGCTCAAGTTTTTCAACGCGAGCAATCAAGTCTTGCGTCACTTCATTTGTGACTAAGCGAGCAGCAAGTAGTTCAAGTTGAAGCTTTGGTGACGCTGCGCCGCGAAGTTCAGACAGTCCTGAACTAACTAAGTCAGCGACTCGAACTAGTTGTGCTGGCGTGAACAGTTTGGCCTGGCTAACCAGATCATCGATTTGTTCATTAGGAATTTCGAATAATCCAGATGTTGCAGCGTCAGGAACTTGAGTAACAACAACTAGATCGCGCAGATGATCAAGCAAGTCATTTGCAAAGCGACGTGGTTCATGACCTGACGTTACGACTTGTTCAATCAAAGTGAATAGTGAAGCGCCATCACCATTTGCAATCGCAACTACAACTTGGCTCAGGAGTGATTCATCAGTGAATCCAAGTTGAGCAACAGTGTCTGCGTAAGTGACACCGTCTGGTCCAGAGCCAGCAATTACTTGTCCAAGAACTGATTGCGCATCACGAACTGAACCCGCGCCAGCGCGAGCAACAAGTGCAAGTGCAGCTGGATCTGCTGCTATACCTTCACGTTCACACATCAACGCCATGTGTTGCGCCAATGTCTTAACGGAAACTAAACGGAATGGATAGTGGTGTGTGCGGGAACGAAGGGTTGGAATGATTTTGTCTGGTTCAGTGGTTGCAAAGATAAATCGCAAATGCGGTGGTGGTTCTTCAACTAACTTGAGCAATACGTTGAATGCATCTCGAGTTAACTGATGGGCCTCATCGATGATGTAAACCTTGAATCGGGCATGAACCGGTGCGTAAACTGCACGCTCTCGTAATTCTTTAGCGTCGTCGATACCGCGATAAGTCGCAGCGTCAATCTCAATAACGTCGATTGAGCCCGGTCCGTTCGGAGCTAAGTCAATGCACGACTGGCAAACACCACAAGGATTCGAAGTTGGACCTTGTTCGCAATTCATCGAACGGGCCATGATGCGAGCTGATGAAGTTTTGCCGCAACCACGAGGGCCGGTGAATAGATATGCGTGATGGATGCGATCACTATCTAATGCGCGGGAAAGCGGGGCGGTGAC